>CAZVNY010000013.1:0-17404 GCA_964628785.1 uncultured Thiobacillus sp. | reverse complement strand
GGACGTGTACGGTGTCATCAACGTCGCCATCGAGGACTACAACAAGTCGGTTACCGGCTCTGGTGCCAAGCGCAACTACACCCCCGGTGTGGTGAGCAACTTCAGCCGCATCGGTTTCAAGGGCAGCGAGGACCTGGGCGGTGGCCTGAAGGCCCTGTGGCAGGTGGAGTCTGCTCTTGACGGTGGTGCCAATGCCAATGGCGCCGGTGCCATTGGTGGTACCAGCTGGGGCATGCGTAACACCTATATCGGTCTGGCCGGTGGTTTCGGTACCGTGTTGGGTGGCCGTCACGACTCCGTGTACAAGACCAGCACCCTGCCTCTGGATCTGTTCGCTGACACCATCGCCGACTACAACCTGGGCCGTGCCGACGGTGTTGAGTTGCTGATGAACGCCCTGGACAACCGTGCGCCCCAGACCATCGCCTACATCTCCCCCAACATGTCCGGCTTCACCTTTGCGGCCAACGTGGGCTTGGTTAATAACAACTCGGACACCACGGACCACTACTCCCTGTCCGGCGTGTACAACAATGGTCCTCTGTTCGCCAGCCTGGCCCATCAGAAAATCAAGGGTAGTGTCTACACCTATAACGAAGATGTGAAGGCCTACAAGCTGGGTCTGGGTTACAGCTTCGGTGATGCCAAGGTGGGCTTCCTGCACGAAAACGTGAAGAATGACGGTCATTCCAAGAAGCGCAAGTCCTATGCCGTGAACGGTGCCTATGCCATGGGCCCCATCACCCTGAAGGCCCTGTACGGCAAGGTGGACAATGCCGACTTCACCACGAAGACCGATCAGGACATGTGGGCCCTGGGTGCTGACTATGCCCTGTCCAAGCGCACCACCGCCTACTTCGTGTATGCCGCCGGCGACAGTGACAGCACATGGGGTACTAGCCATGTGAACGCCAGCAACAAGGGTGGCAGCAAGGGCTGGAACCTGGGTGTGAAGCACAGTTTCTAATCCAAGCCTCTCTGGCTTAGCAAAAGGGCGCGGGCAACCGCGCCCTTTTTTATTTGGTGTGCCTGGCATAGGCGCACCCCTGGGGGATAACCGCCGTTTTGTTGGACCGGCAAATACTCACAGGCGCCGCCTCCTTTTCTGGCCATTGCAAGGAGCCGGAGGCGACGTGGCAATCCAGTAAGCCAAGGTTCTGGATCGCTTCGCTATGCTCGCGATGACGGGGAGACAGACTCGCGATGACGAGGGGAGAGACTTGCGGTGTTGGGGGAGAGTCTCTCTTATGTGGGTAAGGGAGACGCAATGGCCTGGGTGAGAGGTGCTTGCGTCGACGTGCCGGGTGTTGCTGCCAACGGCCTTGGATTCAGAAGCTTTCCAGCTTGCGCAGGGTTTGCCCCACGGCGAAGTAGGCACCCAGCCAGCCCAGGGCGGTGCTCAGGCCCAGGAGGATGGGAAGTTCGGGCAGGCCCAGGCCCTGCAGGGGGAAGTCCACGCCATAGGCCTGGGCCACCCGGCTCACGCTGCCGGCGATGAGCTTCAGGCCCAGGAGCACCAGGGCCGAGCCGGCCAGGCCCCCCACCAGGCCCTGGATGCCGCCGAAATACAGGAAAGGCCGGCGGATGAAGCGATCCGTGGCGCCGATGAGGCGGGCCACCTCGATCTCGTCCCGCTGGGCGTAGATCTGCAGGCGGATGGTGTTGGCGGTGATGGCCGCCAGGGCCAGGCCCAGCATGGCGGCGAGCATGAAAACCAGGTCCCGACCCAGGGCCATGAGGGCCGCCAGGCGTTTGATCCAGTCCGTATCCAGCAGGATCTTTTCCGTTTCCGGCAGGGCTGCCAGCCGTTCCCCCAGGGCCTCCAGGGCCGCCGGGGTCTCTTCCCGGGGTTTCACCACCAGGGCGTGGGGCAGGGGGTTTTCCGGCAGGCCGGCGGTGATGTCGCCCAGGCCGGCGGCCTCCAGTTTGCCTATGCCTTCCGTGCGGCTGATGAAGCGCACTTCGGCCACGTCCTCGGCCTTGCCCAGGCGTCCGGCCAGCTCCCGGCCCTGGGGCTCGCTGGTGCCGGCCTTGAGGAACAGGGTGATCTCGGCCTGGGGTTTCACCCCTCCGGCGGCCCGGTCCAGGTTGTCCAGCAGGACATACAGGCCGGCGGGCAGGGCCACGGCCACGCCGATCACCAGCACGGTGAACAGGCTGGCCACCGGCGTGCTGCGAAACCGCTCCCAGGCGGTCTTCAGGCTGTGCAGGTGGTGGGCCAACCAGGCCTTCATGGTGTGGGCCTCATGTCAGCAGACGGCCGTGGGCCAGCTGCACCTGGCGCCCGCCATAGCGGCGCATCAGGTCGTGGTCGTGGGTGGAGATCACCAGGGTGACCCCCACCTCGTTGAAGGCCCGGAACATGTCCATGATGTCCCGGGCATACTCTTCGTCCAGGTTGGCCGTGGGCTCGTCCGCCAGCACCAGGGCGGGACGGCTGACGATGGCCCGGGCGATGCACAGGCGCTGCTGTTCGCCACCGGACAGGGTGATGGGACGCGCGCGCTCCTTTTTCAGCAGGCCCACCTTGTCCAGGGCGGCGCGCACCCGCTTGGCCGCATCCGTGCCGGTGAAGCCCTGGATGTGCAGGGGCAACAGGACGTTGTCGAAGACGCTGCGGTCGTAGAGCAGCTTGTGGTCCTGAAAGATGAGGCCGATGTTGCGCCGGAAGAAGGGCAGGGCGGCCCGGCGCATGCGGCCCACGTTCTGGCCCTTGACGATGACGTGGCCGCTGGTGGGCCGCTCGATGGCGGCGATGAGCTTCAGCAGGGTGCTCTTGCCGGCGCCGGAATGGCCGGTGAGGAACACCAGTTCCCCCTGCTCTATGCCCAGGGTGAGGGCGGAAAGGGCTTCATACCCACCGGGATAGCGCTTGGTGACGTCGCTGATCTCGATCATGCCGCGTCAGGCGAACAGGGCATCCACGAATTCCTGCACACGGAAGGGCTGTAGGTCTTCCAGGCCCTCACCCACGCCTATGAAGCGTACGGGGATGGGTTGTTTTTTGGCCAGGGCGGCGATGACTCCGCCCTTGGCGGTGCCGTCCAGCTTGGTCATCACCAGGCCCGTGAGGCCCAGGGCCTCGTCGAAGGCCTTGGCCTGGGCCAGGGCGTTCTGGCCGATGTTGGCGTCCAGCACCAGCAGGATCTCGTGGGGGGCCAGGGCATCGGCCTTATGCAGGACCCGCTTCACCTTCTTGATCTCTTCCATGAGATGCAGCTGCGTGGGCAGGCGGCCGGCGGTATCCGCCAGAACGATGTCGATGCCCCGGGCCTTGGCGGCCTGTACGGCATCGAAGATCACCGCCGCCGGATCGCCGGACTGGGACTGGATGACCTCCACGGCGTTGCGCCGCCCCCACTCCGTGAGCTGTTCCCGGGCGGCGGCCCGGAAGGTATCGCCGGCGGCCAGCAGCACGCTGAGACCCTGGGCCTGGAAGCGGCGCGCCAGCTTGCCGATGGTGGTGGTCTTGCCCGCACCGTTGACCCCCGCCAGCATGATGACGAAGGGCTTGGCGCTGGTGGTGTCCAGGGGGGATTCCAGGGGCGCCAGCAGGGCGATCAGTTCGGCCTTCAGGGCGTCCCGCAGTTGGGCGGCCTCACTGAGCCTGTCCCGCTTCACCCGGGCGCGCAGCTGGCTGAGCAGGTGTTGCGTGGCCTCCACCCCCACATCGGCGGTGAGCAGCACGGTCTCCAGTTCCTCGAACAGATCTTCGTCGATCTTCGCTCCGGCGCCGAACAGCCCGGCGACCTGGCCGGTAAAGGCGCTGCGGGTCCGGCTCAGGCCCTGCTTGAGGCGCTGGGCCCAGCCCGCCTTGGCCGGTGCGGCGTCCTGGGGGGCGGGGGTGTCGGAGGGGGGGGCGGGCGACAGATTCGCGTGTGAATCCGTGGGTGAGCCGGGGATGGAATCAAGGGTGTCGGCGGCGTCTGGCGCGGGGGAGGGCACAGAGGCAGGGGCCGGAGTGGGTTTGGGCTTGGCGCCGGACTTGAAGAAACCAAACACGGGAAAAGGCTGTCCGAGGGGGGCAAAAGCTGCAGGGAAATTCAAGAAATTCTATCATGGCGCCTCTTTGCGAAAGGTTTGATATGTCTTTGTTGAGCTCCATGACAGGCCGTCTGGGCCTGTCTCTGATCCTGCTGGCCCTCGCCCTGTCCGCCCGGGCGGCGGTGCAGGACGGCGCTGCGGACAACATCCGGGAAACGGTCCTGGACAATGGTCTGCGGGTGGTCGTGAAGGTGGACCGGCGCGCGCCGGTGGTGGTCTCCCAGGTCTGGTACCGGGCGGGCAGCATGGATGAGCTCAACGGCACCACCGGGGTGGCCCACGTCCTGGAGCACATGATGTTCAAGGGTACCGAGAAGGTGCCGGCGGGGGAGTTTTCCCGGCGCATCGCCGCTGCTGGAGGACGGGAGAACGCCTTCACCTCCCGGGACAAGACCGTGTATTTCCAGACCCTGCAAAAGGCCCGCCTGGAACTGGCCCTGGAGTTGGAAGCGGATCGCATGGCCAACCTGGCCCTCTCCCCCGAGGAGTTCGCCAAGGAGATCGAGGTGGTGATGGAGGAGCGTCGTCTGCGCACGGAGGACAACGCCCAGGCCCGCCTGGGGGAGGCCCTCATGGCCCAGGCCTACATGACCCACCCTTATCGCCGCCCCGTCATCGGCTGGATGGACGACCTGCGCAACATGCGCGTGGACGATGCCCGGGACTGGTATGCACGCTGGTATGCCCCCAACAACGCTACCCTGGTGGTGGCCGGGGATGTGGAACCGGAACAGGTATTCGCCTGGGCCCGGCAGTATTTCGGCCCCATCGCCCGCCGTGACCTGGCGCCACGCAAGCCCCAGGAGGAACCGGCCCAGGCCGGGGAGCGCCGGGTCATCATCAAGGCCCCGGCCAAGCTGCCGGTGGTGGCCCTGGCCTGGCAGGCCCCCCGCCTGCTGGATCCCGCCAGGGATCGGGAGTCCTATGTCTTGGAGATCCTGGCGGGGGTGCTGGATGGCCATGCCTCGGCCCGGCTGAACCAGTCCCTGGTGCGGGACAGGAAGCTGGCCATGTCCGTGGATGCGGGTTATGACGGCCTGTCCCGGGGTCCGGCCCTGTTCGTCGTGGATGCCACGCCGGCGGAAGGCCACGGCGTGGCCGAGGTGGAGGTTGCCCTCAAGGCCGAGATCGCCCGGGTGGCCCGGGAAGGGGTCAGCGCCGAGGAACTGGAGCGGGTGAAGGCCCAGGTGGTGGCCGGGCAGGTGTTCCAGCAGGACTCCCTGTTCTATCAGGCCATGCAGATCGGCGAGTGGATCACCGTGGGCCTGGATTACCGCCATCAGCAGACCCGTCTTGAAGGCCTGAAGGCGGTGACCGCCCAGGAGGTCCAGGCCGTGGCAGGCAAGTACTTCGTGGATGACCGGCTCACCGTGGCTGTGCTGGATCCCCAGCCCCTGCCGGAAGCGGTGGGGGTGACACCGCAAAACACCCTGGGAGGTGGCCATGTACACTGAAAACCTGCGCCGTCTGCCGCCCTGGCTGGCGGTCCTGGTTCTGACCTCTTTCCTGGTCCCTTTCCTGGCCCTGATGCCGGCGCTGGCCTGGGCCGGCCTGGATATCCAGCACTGGCAGACTTCCCAGGGGGCCAGGGTGTATTTCGTGGAGAACCGCGACCTGCCCATGCTGGATCTGTCCGTGAACTTCTCCGCCGGCAGCGCCCGGGACAGCCGGGAATCATCCGGTCTGGCCAGCCTCACCCGGCGGGTCATGGCCCTGGGGGCAGGGCCCTATTCCGAGCGGGACATCTCCGAACGCCTGGCGGACGTGGGCGCCGTGTTCGCCGGCCAGTTGGATGCGGACCGGGCGGGCTTCCAGCTGCGCAGCCTGAGCAGCCCCCGGGAGTTGGAGCAGGCCGTGGCGGTGTTGCAGGCCGTCTTGTCGGTGCCCCACTTCGATGCAGCCATCGTGGAACGGGAAAAGGTCCGCACCATCGCTGCCTTGCAGGAGGCGGCCACCAAGCCGGAAACCATCGGTGCAAAGGCCTTCAGTGCCGCGGTCTTCGGCCCTCATCCCTATGCCCTGCCGGAAGGGGGCGAGCCCGAGAGCGTGGCGCGCCTGACCCCGGAGGCCATGGCCGCTTTCCATCAGGCCCATTACCGGGCCCGCAACATGAGCCTGGCCATCATGGGTGACATCCGCCGGGACCAGGCCGAGGCCCTGGCGGAACGCCTGGCGGCGGACCTGCCCCCCGGCGAGGCGCCTCCCCCCATCCCGCCGGTGGAGATCCACCCGGGGACCCAGCAGCTCATTCCCCACCCCGCCAGTCAGAGCCACCTGTTCCTGGGCATGCCGGGCATGACCCGGCACGATCCGGACTACTTCCCCCTGCTGGTGGGCAACTACGTCCTGGGGGGCGGCGGCTTCGATTCCCGTCTCATGGAGGAGGTGCGCCAGAAGAAGGGGCTGGCCTACAGCGTGTACAGCTATTTCGCCCCGATGCAGGTGGCGGGGCCCTTCCAGATCGGCCTGCAGACTCGCAGACAGGCCACGGACGAGGCTCTGGCCACGGTGCGTCAGGTGCTGGCGCAATATCTCGCGGAAGGCCCCAGCGAGGCGGAACTGACCCAGGCCAGGAACAACCTGGTGGGCGGCTTCCCCCTGCGCCTGGACAGCAACAAGAAGATCCTGGACTACCTGGCGGTCATCGGTTTCTACCAACTTCCCCTGGACTGGCTGGATACCTACATCCCCCAGGTGGAGGCGGTGACCCGGGCAGACATACGCGACGCCTTCCAGCGCCGGGTGCGTCCCGAAGCCCTGAACACCGTGGTGGTGGGAGGGCAGCTTGACGAAGCGCGCCACTAACCAGGTCCGCATCATCGCCGGCCGCCAGCGTCGCCGGCTGCTGCGCTTTCCCGACCTGCCCGGCTTGCGGCCCACCCCGGACCGGGCCCGGGAGACCCTGTTCAACTGGTTGGGCCAGGATCTGGACGGCCTGCACTGTCTGGATGCCTTCGCCGGCAGCGGTGCCCTGGGCCTGGAGGCGGCCTCCCGGGGGGCCGCCCGGGTGTTGCTGCTGGAACGGGATCCCCGGGTCCTGGCCGCCCTGCACGCCAACATCCGGGCGCTGGGACTGGATGCCGTGGAGGCCCATGCCCTGGATGCCCTGGCCTATCTGGCCGGGCCGGGAGAAGACTTCGACCTCATCTTTCTGGACCCCCCCTTCCACACCGGGCCGTTGCAGCAGGCCCTGCCTCTGGCCAGCACGCGCCTGCGCCCGGGGGGTAGAATCTATGCCGAATCCCCCAGGCCCCTGGAAAAGGAACACCTGGATGCCCTGGGCCTGCAGGTGTTTCGCCAGGCCAAGGCGGGGATGTCCCATTTCTGTTTACTGGAGCGGGCTTGAGTCGGATCATCGTCTATCCGGGGACCTTCGATCCCATCACCTGTGGTCATGAGGACCTGATCCGGCGCGCCCTGGCCCTGTTCGACGGGGTCATCGTGGCCGTGGCGGAAAATACCCCCAAGCTGCCCTGTTTTACCCTGGAAGAACGGGTGGAACTGGTGCGCCTGGCCCTGGTCGGAGTGGATAACGTGCGGGTGGAGCCCTTCCGTGGCCTGCTGGTGGATTTCGTGCGCCACCAGGGTGCGCATATGGTGTTGCGGGGCCTGCGGGCCGTTTCCGACTTCGAGTACGAGTTCCAGCTGGCGGGCATGAACCGCCGTCTGGCACCGGAAATGGAGACCGTCTTCCTCACGCCGGCGGAACAGCACATGTTCGTTTCTGCCAGCATGGTGCGGGAGATTGCACGCCTGCAGGGCGATGTGCGACCCTTTGTGCATCCGAAGGTGGCCGAACGCCTGGTCGCCCGCTACCAGGCCCAAGCCTGAAAAAGATTTGCAAGTGATTTGAGAGGATCGAGTTATGGCTTTGATGATTACCGAAGAATGCATCAACTGTGATGTGTGTGAACCCGAGTGCCCCAATGAGGCCATTTCCCAGGGCGAGGACATTTACGTCATCGACCCCAACAAGTGCACGGAATGCGTGGGCCACTTCGATACGCCCCAGTGCCGGGAGGTCTGTCCGGTGGATTGCATCCCCCTGAACCCGGACTACGTGGAGACCCCGGAAGAGCTCATGGAAAAGTATCACCGCCTCACGGGCAAGTAGGATCCCCGGGAAGCTCCCCTGGGCTGTAGTGGCCCTGGGGAGCGGAACAAAGCCCGGAGAGAAACAGCGCGGCATCCGCCGCGCTTTTTTTGTGGGTGAAGGTGCTTGAGGCCTCAGGCCACCCGGCTGATCTTTGTGTCGACCTCGATGGCGGCCAGGGTGCCGCGGATGCGCCCGCTCAGGGCGGCCAGTTCCTGGCCCTGACGGGTCACATCGATCTGCATCTGCTCCAATTCACCGATGCGGTCTTCCAGGGTGTCCGCGGCCCGGTGGATGCGCTTCACGCTCTCCAGACGACGGCGCAGCTGCATCTGGTGTTCCCGCACCTGGCTTTCCATGGGGGACATGACCGCCTTCAGCCATTGTTCCACGTCCCGGTTGAGGATTTCATAGACATGCACCACCCGGGTGGCCAGGGTCTCGAAGAAGCGGGAGGTGAGGGTGTACTGCTCGGTGGTGAGATAGGTGTAGAAGTTGTTGAAGTGCCGCTCGTAGGTCTCTTCCAGGCGCTGCAGCTCCTTGCGGTAGCGCAGGATGGAGAAGGGCGGGATGCTCACCAGGTTGATGCCATGCTCCTGGTTCAGCTTGCGGTACATGGCCTCCATCATGCGGTTGATCTCCTCGATCTGGGTATGGGCGGCATCCAGATGGTCGTTCACGCTGACGAAGAAGCTGTTCATGGCCTCGCGCATGCCCTTGGTGAAGCGGCTGGCGGTCATGGCCTCCCGGGCCTGGCGCACCTCGTTGCGCAGCACGTCCATGCCGATCTGGGAGAAGAGCTTGATGCTCTGCTGGGAATACACCGAGCGCAGGGCCTGGAACTGCTGCAGGCCCCGTTCGAACAGCTCCTTGTCGTTGGCGATCCGGCCCATGATGTGTTCCACCACGTCCTGGTTCTTGCCCTGGAGGCCCTTGAGTTCCGCCAGCTGTTCCTCTATGCCCTGGCGGCGACCATCCAGCAGGGCCTGGCTGTTGTCCAGCAGACCGGCGATCTCTGCTTCCGTCTGATCCCGGACGATGGTCTGCTTGGCGGCGATGAGCTCCTCGGACAGGGCCCGCTCCAGGTCCAGCAGGCGGCTTTTCTCCAGCAGTTGCTCATTGCCGTTGATCTTGGCCAGCAGGCCCTTCTGGGCCGAGACGGGATAGATCTGGCCCGGGTCCACCCCCAGGAGCTCGGCACTGGAGGTCACCTGGTTGTCGATCTCGGCCTGGATCTGTTCCGGATTCTTGAGGTCGTCCCAGAGGCCGTCGATCTTGTTCAGGGCCACCAGCCGGCCCCGGTTGTTGCCCCGGGCGTAGATGTGGCTGCGCCACACGTCGATGTCGGACTTGGTGACGCCGGCGTCCGCCGCCAGCACGAAGAGCACGGCGTGGGCGTTGGGCAGCAGGTTGAAGGTGAGCTCCGGCTCCACGCCGATGGCGTTCAGGCCCGGGGTGTCATAGACCACCAGGCCCTTCTCCAGGAAGGGATGGGGGAAGTTGATGATGGCGTGGCGCCAGGCCGGGATGGTGACCAGGCCGTTCTCGTTCACCCCCAGGCTGGAATCCGGATCGTCCGGGTTGTACAGGCCGTAGCGCACGGCCTCTTGCACAGTCACCTGTTTCACCCGGCAGACTTCCTGCATGGCCTGGGCCACGCTGTCCGGCGAGGTGGTGTCGATGGGCACGGGGATCCACTCGTCCGGATAACGCTTGTATTCGGACACGGTGGCATTGGACGCGCGGGTCTCGATGGGCAACAGCTCCACCATGGGGGCCTTGCCCGGCTCATACAGCAGTTCCGTGGGGCACATGGTGGTGCGTCCGGCAGTGGAGGGCAGCAGCCGCTGTTTCAGGTCGGAAAGGAAGATGGCGTTGATGAGTTCCGACTTGCCCCGGGAGAACTCGGCCACGAAGGCCACATGCAGCTTGTCTTCGGCCAGCCGGTCCAGGAGCTGTTGCAGGCGCAGGTCCCTCTGGGCGTCGTTCAGGTCTTCCCTGGCCAGCCATTTGCGGTAGTCCGCGATGCCTTGCACCAGGTCTTCCCGCCACTGGCTATAGACCTCGAATTCATTGACAAGCGACACGGTGCTCATGGACTTCCTCCGGCAGCGTCCTGCCTGGTTCGGTGTTGTGGGGCAAATTTACCGTGTTAACGGCAGGAAGCCCAAGCCCTTGAGGGTTTGCACGGCTTTTTTACCGGGGATGTTTGCGGTTTTACCCGGATTCAGCGCCGTTGGCAGACAGGGCAGAAAAAGCTGGAGCGGCCCGCCTGGGTCATCTGCCGAATGGGGCTGTCACAGACCCGGCAGAGCTGGCCGGTGCGACCATAGACGGCGTAGCTTTGCTGGAAGTAGCCCGGACGGCCATGGCCGTCCACGAAGTCCCGCAGGGAGCTGCCTCCGGCCGCGATGGCTCGGTTCAGGGTGTCCTTGATGGCGTCGGCCAGGGCGTTACAGCGCCGCCGTGAGAGCCTGCCCGCCGCCAGGCCCGGATGGATGCCGGCCTGGAACAGGGCCTCGTTGGCGTAGATGTTGCCCACCCCTACGATCCTGCGGGCATCCATGATGAGGGCCTTGATGGCGGTCCGGCGGCCCCGACACAGGGCATGCAGCCAGGCACCATGGAAGTCCTGCGTGAGGGGCTCCACCCCCAGATGGGCCAACAGGGGGTGTTGTGCGGCCCGGTCGCTCCACAATACCGCGCCAAACCGCCGGGGGTCCCGCAGGCGCAGGCACTGGCCGTCTTCCAGCAGCAGATCCAGGTGGTCGTGCTTGAGTGGGGTTTGTGTCGTTGGACACAAACCCAGACTGCCGGACATGCCCAGGTGAATGATGAGACTGCTGTCGTCCGTCAGGTGGAGCAACAGGTATTTCCCTCGTCGCTCCAGGGAGACGATGCTCCGGCCCGCCAGCCGGCTGTCCAGATCCGGGGCCACGGGCCAGCGCAGCCGGGGATCACGCACCCGCGCTCCAAGCAGGCGCTTGCCGGTCACGTGGGGTGACAGGCCGCGCAGTACGGTTTCGACTTCGGGCAGTTCGGGCATTGGGTGTCTTCACCGGCCTTGACAAGCCGGTCTGCAACTTCTCACACGGGGGCAGGGTCTTGCATAATGGTTCAAACCCTTCTCCGGTCCGGGAGCATACATGCATACCCAAGCAATTTTCTTCTTCCTGTTGGCGGTGTCCCTGTCCGCTTGTGCCCAGCCCCCAGTGACGGGCGGCAAGGAAGTCTCTGCCGTGATCAAGTCGCCGGCAGTCGCCAAGCCGACGGCCACCACCCTCACACCCCAGCTCATGTACGAGTTTCTCCTGGGGGAGATCGCCGGCCAGCGGGGTGATCTGCGTCTGTCGGCCGAAGCCTATACCTCCCTGGCCTCGCGCACCCGGGATGTGCGTGTGGCCAAACGGGCCACGGAGATGGCCCTCTATGCCCGGCAGAACCCGCTGGCCCTGCGCAATGCCCAGTTGTGGCTGGAACTGGAGCCGGATTCCCAAAGGGCCCGTCAGTCCCTGGTTTCCCTGCTGGTGGGTACGGGCCGGCTCGCGGAGGCCAAACCCCATCTGGAAACCCTGATCAAGGCGGGCAAGCCGGAACAGGTATTCATGCAGATGCACAGCCTGTTTGCCCGCCAGGGGGACCGCACCGCAGTGGCCGGCCTGGTGGCGGATCTGGCGGCGGCCTATCCCGCCCTGCCCGAGGCACGTTTTGCCGTGGCCCAGAGTGCCTGGCAGGCGGGCCAGGGCCTCAACGCCGTGAAGGCCCTGGATGAAGCCCTGCGCCTCAAGCCGGATTGGCAGCAGGCCGTTCTGTTCAAGTCCCAGATCCTGCAACAGAAGGAGGGGGATGCAGCGGCCCTCGCCTATCTGGCGGGCTATCTGAAGGAGTATCCCCAGGCCCGGGACGTGCGTCTGTCCTACGCCCGGCAACTGGCCCGGGCGGATCGTCTGGAGGAGTCCCGCCAGGTATTCGCTTCCCTGGTGCAGGAAATGCCGGACAATCCGGAGCCCCATTTCGCCCTGGGCTTGGTGAACATGCAGGGCAATGACCTGGCCGCTGCCCGGGACAGTTTCCTCAAGGTCCTGGAACTGGGTTACCGGGAGGAGGGGGTGGCCAACTACTATCTGGGCCAGATCGCCGAGGCCCAGGACGAATACGCGCAGGCCATGGCGCATTACAAGCTGGTGACGGGGCAGCAGGCCTTCGAGGCCCAGTTGCGGGTGGCCCTGGTATTGGGCAAGGCGGGACGCCTGCAGGAAGCCCGGGACTGGCTGGCTGACCTGACGCCCGTCAACGATGCCCAGGGGGTGCGCATTGCCCAGGCCGAGGCGGAGCTGTTGCGGGACGCCAAACGCTACACGGAGGCCTTCGATGTCTTCGATGGGGCCCTGCAACGCTATCCGGACAACCTGGAACTGCTCTATGACCGGGCCATGGCGGCGGAGAAGCTGAATCGCCTGGATGTGCTGGAACAGGATCTGCGCCGCATCATCCAGCTCAAGCCGGACTATGCCCATGCCTACAATGCCCTGGGCTATACCCTGGTGGATCGCACGAACCGCCTGGATGAAGCCATCCAGTTACTGCAGAAGGCCCTCAACCTGGCACCGGAGGACCCCTTCATCCTGGACAGCATGGGCTGGGCCCTGTTCAAGGTGAAGCGCTATCCGGAGGCCATAGACCATCTGCGTCGCGCCTATGCCAGCCGGCCGGACCCGGAGATCGCCGCCCATCTCGGCGAGGTGTTGTGGGTGAAAGGCGAGCGGGAGGAGGCCCGACGGATCTGGCAGGGGGGCCTGGAGGCCTATCCCGACAACGAGAGCCTGCGCGAGACCCTGTCGCGTCTGGCGCCCTGATGACCCGTCCCGTCCGGGGTGGCCTCCTCGCAGCCTGTCTGTTGCTGCTCTCCGCCTGTAGCCAGTTGCCGGGCTTCCAGTCCAGCCACCGGCTGGCCCTGGGCAAGGCCCCCGAGTCGTTCCGTCTGGAAGGCCGGGTGTCAGTGAAGAGCGGCGAGGAGAACTTCTCCGGTGGCATGTCCTGGAAACACCAGCCCGGACAGGAAAGGCTGCTGTTGCGCACCCCTCTGGGTCAGGGCGTGGCGGAGCTGGATGCCACACCTCTGAAGGCCTCCCTCACGGACGCCAAGGGCCGTCTCTATCAGGCCGATGATGCGGAACTGCTGGTGCGCAAGGTGGTGGGCATGACCCTGCCCATCAAGGGGTTGGCCTGGTGGGTGGTGGGTCACCCCCGTCCCGGGGCCCCCTATACCGCGGAAGCGGATCAGGACGGTCATCTGGCCCTGTTGCAGCAGGACGACTGGCGCATCGAGTTCAGCCGCTACGCCCCCCATGTGGTGGATGGCCGGCCCGTGGCCACCCTGCCGGGCAAGCTGGTGGCCCAGAGGGGGGATGACCTGGAGGTGCGTCTGGTGGTGGATACCTGGGACCTGCCGTGAAACGGATCAGTCATGAACCCTGAACACAAGCGTTTTCCCGCGCCGGCCAAACTCAATCTCTTCCTGCATGTGGTGGGGCGGCGGCCGGACGGCTACCACCTGTTGCAGACGGTGTTCCGCTTCCTCGACGTGGGGGACTGGCTGGAGATCGCGCCCCGCGAGGATGGCCGCATCCGGCTGCTCTCGCCCCTGCCCGGCGTGCCTCAGGAGCAGGATCTGTGCTGGCGTGCGGCCCATCTGCTGCAGCGACACAGCGGCTGTGGGCTGGGGGCGGACATCCGTCTGGACAAGCGTCTGCCCCTGGGTGGGGGGCTGGGGGGCGGCAGTTCCGATGCCGCCACCGTGCTGCTGGCCCTGAACCGACTCTGGCGGCTGCACCTGCCGCGCACGCAATTGCAGCAGCTGGGGCTCGTTCTGGGGGCGGATGTGCCCATCTTCCTGTTTGGCCGCAGCGCCTTTGCGCAAGGGGTGGGGGAGCTGCTCGCCGCCTGGACCCCAGAACCCGCCAGCTATGTGGTGCTGGTGCCCGGGGAGCATGTTTCCACCCCGGCCGTCTTTGCCCATGCGGCATTGACACGCGATACCCCTTGCGTCAGAATCGCCGACCTCTCGCAAGGCTTTGGGCACAACGATCTCGAGCCCGTCGTCTGCGCGTTGTATCCCCAGGTGGCCGAAGCACTGGCCTGGTTGAAAACCAGAGGGGATGCGCGCATGACCGGATCAGGCGCATGTGTGTTCGCGGCCTTTCCAGAGCGGGCGCAGGCAGAGCAGGTATTTGCCGAACGTCCTGGTCATCTGCAAGGTTTCGTGGCCGACGGTGTCGATCAGCACCCCCTGTATGGTTGGGCGGATTGAGGCGGTAGGTCTACGTTGGGGAGTCGCCAAGTGGTAAGGCACCGGATTTTGATTCCGGCATTCGTAGGTTCGATCCCTACCTCCCCAGCCAAAAATGCGCACTTCGCCATACACGTGCGGGGTGCAGACAAGCGTGTGGTCCTGGCTGCACGCTTTTTTGTTTCTGAAGAACCGACGCCCCCCGCACCGGCCGGGGGAAGTGGCAGAGGCTGCTATGGCATATGACAGCTTGATGGTGTTCACCGGCACAGCGCATCCCAAGCTTGCCGAGGATGTGGCGCGCTATCTCAACATCCATCTGGGACGGGCCAAGGTGGCTCGTTTTTCCGATGGCGAGGTGAACATGGAGATCCTGGAGAACGTGCGCGGCAAGGACGTGTTCGTGCTCCAGTCCACCTGCCAGCCCACCAATGACAGCCTCATGGAGATCATGCTCATGGTGGACGCCCTGCGCCGGGCCTCTGCCGGGCGCATCACCGCCGCCATCCCCTATTTCGGCTATGCCCGCCAGGACAGGCGGGTGCGTTCCGCCCGGGTGCCCATCACCGCCCGGGTGGTGGCAGACATGCTCACCGTGGTGGGGGTCAACCGGGTGCTGACCATGGACCTGCACTCGGACCAGATCCAGGGCTTCTTCGACATCCCGGTGGACAACATCTACTCCACCCCCATCCTCATGGGAGACATCTGGAACCAGGGATACGACAACCTCATGGTGGTGTCCCCGGATGTGGGTGGCGTGGTGCGGGCCCGGGCCGTGGCCAAGCACCTGGAATGCGACCTGGCCATCATCGACAAGCGTCGGCCCAAGCCCAACGTGGCCAAGGTCATGCACATCATCGGTGACGTGAAGGGGCGTACCTGCCTGATCATGGACGACATGGTGGATACCGCCAACACCCTGTGCGAGGCAGCCAATGCCCTGAAGGAGCACGGGGCCAAGCAGGTGCTGGCCTATTGCACCCATGCCGTGCTCTCCGGCAAGGCCGTGGAGCGCATCAACAACTCCGCCCTGGATGTACTGGTGGTGACCGACACCATCCCCTTGCGGCAGGACGCCCAGGCCAGTCCTCGTATCCGTCAGCTCTCCGTGGCCAATCTGATGGGGGAGACCATGCGCCGCATCAGCGACGAAGATTCCGTGAGTTCGCTGTTCATCGAATAGCGGGCCCGTCAAACCGGCTGCCTGGTCGCGGGCGGCCTTTTTTCTATCCTCAGGAGCAAATTCATGCAAATCGAAATCAATGCCAAGAGGCGTGACAATCAGGGCACCGGAGCGAGCCGCCGCCTGCGTCACGCCGGTCGTGTCCCGGGTATCGTCTATGGGGGCGGTAAACCGGCCCAGTCCCTGGACCTGGATCACAAGGAACTCTACTTCAGCCTGAAGAACGAGGCCTTCCATTCCTCCATCCTTACCCTGAACACGGAAGGCAGCAAGGAATCCGTGCTGCTGCGCGATTTCCAGATGCATCCCTACAAGCAACTGGTGTTGCATGTGGATTTCCAGCGTGTCGCCGCGGACCAGAAGGTCCACCTGAACGTGCCGCTACACTTCATCAACGGCGACATCGCCCCGGGCGTGAAGCTGGGTGGAGGCGTGGTCAGCCACCTGCTCACGGAAGTGGAAGTGGTCTGTCTGCCTGGCAATCTGCCCGAGTTCATCGAGGTGGACCTGGGCGCCCTGGACTTGGGCTACACCATCCAGCTGTCCGAGCTGAAACTGCCCGCCGGCGTGGAACTGACTGCCCTGATCCGGGGCGAAGACCAGGGTGTGGCGAACATCCTGGCCGTGCGCGGTGGTGGTGAAGACGAAGCTGCCGAGGGTGAAACCGCCGCCGAGTGAGGCGGTCCCGCCGGGGTGCCAGGTCGATGCGGACGCCTATCCGTCTTGTGGTCGGCCTGGGCAACCCCGGCGCCGAGTACGCACAAACCCGGCACAACGCCGGGTTTTGGTTTTGTGAGCGCCTGGCGGGACAGTTGGGCGTGGACTTCGCCAATGAAAGCCGTTTCCATGCTCGCTTGGCCCAGGCCCGCAGTGCCGGCGTCTGGCTGCTCATGCCCCAGACCTTCATGAACCGCTCCGGCCAGGCCGTGGGCGCCCTGGCCCGATACCATCGCATCACCCCCGAGGAGATCCTGGTGGTGCACGACGAGCTGGACATCCCGCCCGGCCAGTTGCGCCTGAAGTTCGGCGGTGGTCTGGGGGGGCACAACGGTCTCAAGGACATCAGCGCCCATCTGGGCACCCAGGACTACTGGCGTCTGCGCATCGGCATCGGCCATCCCGGGCAGCGCACCGAAGTGGTGAGCTATGTGCTCAAGTCCCCCCGGCAGGAGGAGCACGAACAGATCGATGCCGCCATCGACCGGGCCCTGGCACTGTGGCCCCTGATCCAGAAAGCGGACTGGGCGGCGGCCACGAAACAGGCCAATACCCGGCCCCCGCCCCCGCCTTCCCCCGCAGCAGAGGAAAGATCATGAGTTTGAAATGTGGCATCGTGGGCCTGCCCAACGTGGGCAAATCCACCCTGTTCAACGCCCTGACCCAGGCGGGCATTGCCGCGGAGAACTACCCTTTTTGTACCATCGAGCCCAATGTGGGCATCGTCGAGGTGCCGGACCCCCGCCTCAAGCAGCTGGCCCAGGTGGTGAAACCCCAGCGGGTGGTGCCGGCCATCGTGGAATTCGTGGATATCGCCGGCCTGGTGGCCGGGGCAAGCAAGGGCGAAGGCCTGGGCAACCAGTTCCTCGCCAACATCCGGGAGACGGATGCCATCGTCAACGTGGTGCGCTGCTTCGAGGACGAAAACGTGGTGCACGTGGCGGGACGGGTGGACCCGGTGGCCGATATCGAGGTGATCGGCACCGAACTGGCCCTGGCAGACCTGGCCACGGTGGAAAAGGCCCACGCCCGGGACGTGAAAAAGGCCCGGGCCGGCGACAAGGAGGCCCAGAAG
>CAZVNY010000012.1:0-17509 GCA_964628785.1 uncultured Thiobacillus sp. | reverse complement strand
AAGATGACGTACCCGCGGACCAGCGCCAGTTCATTGCCCTGAACGCCGAGCTGTGCAAGATCTGGCCCCCTATCACCGAGAAGAAGGATGAATTGCCCGACGCCGATGAGTGGAACGGGCGGCCCGGCAAGGCAGAACTGCTGGAACGCTGACCGGGGCGTGGGCAGTGTGGGAAGCGGACCCCCACTGCCGACGTCCTGCTAGCGTGCCAGGATGGTCTTCAGGGCCTGCAGGCAGGTGGCCACGTTCTCCTCCCGGGCCGAGGCGCCCATGAGGCCGATGCGCCAGACCTTGCCTGCCAGGCCCCCCAGGCCGGCGCCGATCTCCAGGTTGAATTCCTGCAGCAGCCGGCCCCGGACAGCGGCATCGTCCACCCCAGCCGGCAGGCTGACGGCATTCAGCTGGGGCAGACGCTCCGCCTCCGGCACCACGAGATCCAGGCCCAGGGCCTCCAGACCCACCTTCAATTCCTGATGCCGGGCCCGATGCCGGGCCCAGGCCGCCTCGATGCCCTCTTCCGCCAGCATCACCAGGGCCTCGTGCAGGCCGTAGAGGGGGTTGATGGGGGCGGTATGGTGATAGGTGCGCTTGCCCTCGCCGCTCCAGTAGCCCAGCACCAGGTTGAGATCCATGAACCAGCTCTGCACCGGGGTCTTGCGGGCCTGGACCTTGGCAATGGCCCTCTCGCCAAAGGTCACGGGGGAGAGCCCCGGGGTGCAGGACAGACATTTCTGGCTGCCGGAATAGGCGGCATCGATGCCCCACTGGTCGATGCGCACCGGCGTGCCTCCCAGGGAGGTGACGCAGTCCATGAGGGTGAGGGCGCCATGTTTGCGGGCGATGGCCGCCAGGGTGGCGGCATCGGACTGGGCGCCGGTGGAGGTCTCCGCATGCACGAAGGCCAGCACCCGGGCCTGGGGGTGGGCGGCAAAGGCGGTCTCCACCTTGTTGGGGTCCACGGCCCGCCCCCAGGGGTCTTCCACCACCACGGGCACGCCGCCGCAACGCTTCACGTTTTCCAGCATGCGTCCGCCGAACACGCCGTTGATGCAGACGATGACCTCGTCCCCGGGCTCCACCAGGTTCACGAAGCAGGTCTCCATGCCCACGGAGCCGGGACCCGACACCGGGAAGGTGAGCTTGTTTGCGGTCTGGAAGGCGTAGCGCAACAGCTCTTTGGTCTGCTCCATCATGTCGCTGAAGGCCGGGTCCAGGTGGCCGATGGTGGGTCGTGCCATGGCATCCAGGATGCGTTGTGGCACGTCGGAAGGCCCCGGGCCCATGAGGATACGGCGGGGCGGCTGGAAGGAGGGAATGTTTGGCGTGGACATGGGATTTGCACTGGGTTTCGAGCCGGGCATTCTATGCCCATGCCTCGGGGTCGTGTTTGCCTCGTGCACGAGACGCCCTACGGGTCCGCTGTCGTCTGGGGCCTACAATCCCGCAAAGTGCAAATACGCACGTGGATGCAAAAGGGATACGCTGGTTGAATCCGTCAGCACGGAGCGAAGCGACGTGACGATCCAGGAGTCATTGCTTGCGCATGAATTCTGGATTGCCGTGCTGTGCGCGCAGTGACGACAGAGGATTCGTTCAGCATTTCCGAAGGAGCAGGACATGGACAAGAGCGTGGTCATCATCGGCCTGGGCCAGCTGGGCCGGGTATTTGCCGGCGGCCTGCTGCGCTGCGGCCATAGCGTGCTGCCGGTGAACCGGGGGGACGACATGCAGGCCCTGGCCGCCCGCCAGCCAAACCCGGACCTGTGCCTGGTGAGCGTGGCGGAAAACGATCTGCACCCGGTATTGAGCCGCTTGCCCACGGCCTGGAAGGGCTGTGTGGGCCTGTTGCAAAACGAGCTGCTGCCCCGGGACTGGCAGGCCCACGACATCCGGGAGCCCAGCGTGATTTCCGTGTGGTTCGAGAAGAAACCGGGTACCGAGGCCAAGGCCCTGCTGCCCTCCCCTGCGCATGGCCCCCAGGCCTGGCGGCTGGTGGCGGCCCTGGACAATATCGGCCTGCCGGCCCGGGTGGTGAGCGGCGAGGACGAGATGCTCTGGGAGCTGGTGCGCAAGAATCTCTACATCCTCACCACCAATATTGCCGGTCTGGAAGTGGGGGGTGACGTGGGCAACCTGTGGGCCCGGCATCGGGATCTTGCGGAAGCGGTGGCCGGTGAGGTGCTGGACATCCAGGACTGGCTCACGGCCCGCAGCCACCCGCGTGCCCCCCTCATGGCGGGCCTGCTGCAGGCCCTGGAGGCGGACCCGGCCCACACCTGTGCGGGACGCAGCGCCCCGGCCCGCCTCGGCCGGGCCCTGCAACATGCGGACAGCGCCGGCCTGACCGTACCCGTCCTGCGCCGGATCGCCGCTCGCCATGCCGGGGACTGAGGCAGGCGAGCAGCAGCTGGGGGTCTGCGGAACTTCGCGCCCTCTGCCCTGCCCCACAGCATTCAAGGCCACCAGGAGACAGGCATGCTGATCAAGAAAGCGGTGGACATCCCGCCCTCGGAAATCACCCCCCAGGTGGTCTATCGCGGCCGCCGCCGCTTCATGGCCGCGGCCGGTACCCTGGCCCTGGCCTCCGCCCTGGACCAGGCCCAGGCCGGCCCCCTGCTCTCCGGTATGCGCAAGGCCAATTACAACGTGGATGACGCGCTCACGCCGAAAAAGGACGTGACCAGCTACAACAACTTCTACGAATTCGGCGCCGGCAAGGACGATCCGCTGCGCCATGCGCAAAGGCTGCGCATCCAGCCCTGGACGGTGCAGATCGATGGCCTGGTGCAGCGGCCCGGCACCTGGGACCTGGAACGGCTCCTCAAGCTGGCGCCCATGGAAGAGCGCGTCTACCGCCTGCGCTGTGTGGAGGCCTGGTCCATGGTGATCCCCTGGCAAGGTTATCCCCTGAGCGCCCTCATCAAGGCGGTGGCGCCCCTGGGCAGTGCCAAATACGTGGCCTTCACCACCCTGGCGGACCCGGCCCAGATGCCGGGGGTGCGGGCGCGTATCCTGGACTGGCCCTATCAGGAGGGCCTGCGCCTGGACGAGGCACTGCATCCCCTGACCCTGCTCACCTTCGGCGTGTATGGCGAGCCCCTGCCCCGGCAGAACGGCGCCCCGGTGCGGGTGGTGGTGCCCTGGAAGTACGGTTTCAAGAGCGCCAAGTCCCTGGTGCGCATCAGTTTCCTGGAGAAGCAGCCCGCCACCTCCTGGGGCCGGGCCGCCCCTCGGGAATACGGCTTCTATTCCAACGTCAACCCGGAAGTGGACCACCCCCGCTGGAGCCAGGCCCGGGAGCGGCGCATCGGCGAGTTCCTCAAGCGCCCCACCCTGATGTTCAACGGCTATGCCGAGCAGGTGGCCTCCCTGTACAGCGGCATGGACCTGCGCAAGTTCTATTGAGCCCAGATTGTTCAATAGGCGGCCCTACAGGTCTACGCACGCCTTGGCCGCCCCGTCCGGGCCCCGCCAGCTCCTGGCCGTCAAGGTCCTGGTCTTCGGCCTGTGCCTGCTGCCCCTGGCGCTGCTGCTGCATGCCGCCGGCAACCAGGGCCTGGGGGCCAACCCCATCGAGGCGGTGATCCGCAACCTGGGCGACTGGGCCCTGCGCCTGCTGCTCATCGGCCTGGCGCTGACCCCCCTGCGCCGCCTCCTGGGCCTGGCCTGGCTGCTGCGGTTGCGGCGCATGCTGGGCCTGTTCGCCTTCTTCTACGCCTTGCTGCACCTGCTGGCCTATGTGGTGCTGGATCAGTTCTTTGCCTGGGAATTCATCCTCAAGGACGTGCTCAAGCGGCCCTTCATCAGCGTGGGGGTCCTGAGCTTCGTGCTGCTCATTCCCCTGGCGGTGACTTCCAGCAACGCCATGATGCGGCGCCTGGGCCGGCATTGGTCGCGCCTGCACCGGCTGGTGTACCTCATCGCCCCCCTGGCGCTGCTGCACTATGGGTGGATGGTGCGCGCGGACGTGCGTGAGCCGGACTTCTATGCCGTGCTGCTGGCCGGCCTGCTGGGGCTGCGCCTGTACTGGTGGCTGCGGCCCGGGGTCTGAAGGGGGCTGGCGCAGGGACCCCATGCCCCCCCGCCTGGGCGGCTGCAGGCATGCGTCGTGGGGATCAGGCCGGCGTGAGCCGGGCGTAGTCCAGGATGAAGACCTTGCGCCCCACCTTGGGGAAGGTCACCGTGACCTCGGCATCCGGGCCCTGGCCCTGGTAGCCTCCCACCACGCCTTCGCCGTATTTGGGGTGCAGCACCCGGGCCCCCACGGGGAAGGGGACCTGGACGTCTCGCCGGGGTGCCTGGTAGTGGGCTGCGGGCCTGCCGCCAGCCCGGAAGGCGACGCCGTGGCCAGGTTCTCCGGCAGCATAGGCGGGTGGGGGCGAGGGCCGCTGGGACAGGGAGCGCAACAGCTTTTCCGGGATCTCCTCCAGGAAGCGGGAGGGCAGGCCGTAGCGCATCTGGCCGTGCAGCATGCGCATCTGGGCGTGGCTCAGGCTGAGGTGTTTGCGTGCCCGGGTGATGGCCACGTACATGAGCCGGCGTTCTTCCTCCAGGCCGCCGGCATCGTCCAGGGCGTTTTCGTGGGGGAACAGGCCTTCCTCCAGGCCGGTGATGAAGACCGTGTGGAACTCCAGGCCCTTGGCGGCATGCACGGTCATGAGCTGTACCGCATCCTGGCCCTGGGCCGCCTCGTGCTCCCCCGCCTCCAGGGCGGCGTGGGCGATGAAGGCCTCCAGGCTCTGATCATCGGCCTCGGCGGCAAAGGCGGCGGCGGCATTGACCAGTTCCGCCAGGTTGTCCAGCCTGTCCTGGCCGTCCTTTTCGTTGCTGTAGTAGTCCAGCAGGCCGCAACGGCTCACCACGTGCTCTACCTGCTGCGCCAGGGGCAGGCCCTGGATGCCCTGGCGCAGGTCTTCCACCCGCAGTACGAAGGCCTCGAATTTCCTGCCCGCCGTGCAGGCCGCCGTCCACAGGCTGGTACCCGCGGCCCGGGCCTGGGTGTCCAGGTTTTCCAGGGAGCGGGCGCCGATGCCCCGGGCGGGGAAGTTCACCACCCGCAGGAGGGCGTTGTCGTCTTCTGGGTTGGCAGCCAGGCGCAGATAGGCCAGGGCATGCTTGATCTCGGCCCGCTCGAAGAAGCGCAGACCGCCGTAGACCCGGTAGGGGATGCCCACGGAGAACAGGGCGTGTTCCAGGCCCCGGGACTGGGCGTTGGCGCGGTAGAGCACCGCCATGTCGCCATAGCGCTGGCCTTCCCGGTGCAGGTCCTGGATGGCCTCCACCACGAAGCGGGCCTCCTCCCGGTCGTCCATGGCCTGGAAGTGGCGGATGGGCTCGCCCTGGCCCAGGTCGGTCCACAGGTCCTTGCCCAGGCGGCCCCGGTTGTGCGCGATGACCGCATTGGCGGCATCCAGGATGGTGGACACGGAGCGGTAATTGCGCGTCAGCTTGATGGGGGCGGCGATGGCCATCTCCTGCATGAGCAGCTGCATGTTGCCCACGTTGGCGCCCCGGAAGGCGTAGATGGACTGGTCGTCGTCCCCCACGGCAAAGAGGGCACTGTGGGGGCCCTTCAACAGCTTCAGCCACTCGTACTGCAGGCGGCTGGTGTCCTGGAACTCGTCCACCAGGATGTGGCGGAAGCGTTCCTGGTAGTGCTCCCGCAGCAGGGCGTTGCGCGAGAGCAGCTCCCAGGCCCGCAGCAGCAGCTCGGCGAAATCCACGCTGCCCTCCCGCCGGCATTGTTCGTCATAGGCGGCGTAATATTCCACCAGACGCCGGGAATAGGGATCCCAGGCCTCCACCTTGTCCGCGCGCAGGCCCTGTTCCTTGTTCTGGTTGATGAAGCTCTGCAGCTTGCGCGGATCGTACTTCTCCGTGTCCACGTTCAGGACCTTCAGGCAGCGCTTCACGGCGGCCAGCTGGTCCGCCGCATCCAGGATGCTGAACAGCTGGGGCAGTCCGGCCTCCCGGTGGTGGGTGCGCAGCAGGCGGTTGCACAGGCCGTGGAAGGTACCCACCCACATGCCCCGGGTGTTGATGGGCAACATGGCGGAGAGCCGGGTGAGCATTTCCCGGGCCGCCTTGTTGGTGAAGGTCACCGCCAGCACCCCCATGGGTGAGACCTGGCCCGTCTGGATCAGCCAGGCGATGCGGGTGGTGAGCACCCGGGTCTTGCCCGAGCCGGCGCCGGCCAGTACCAGGGCGGAGCCCGGGGCAGTGACGGCGGCATGCTGATCCGGGTTGAGACCGTCCAGCAGGGGGGTGGGGCTGAAAGACATGGCGGAATTATCCGCGATTCGTGGCATATTCGCCCCAACCGGCCCCGCCAACCCCTGGGACGAGCGTACCGGGCCGGAACCTTGAGCCGGAACCGGGGTCCGACCCGGTTCCACGAAAAAGAGGAGAGGAAGCGCATGCCAAGGTCCGTCCAAGGCTATACCCCCACCGCCATCGGCCTGCACTGGCTCATCGCCCTGCTGATCTTTGCCGCCTTCCCCCTGGGGGTGTACATGACGGACCTGCCCTTTTCGCCCTCCCGGCTCAAGCTCTACTCCTATCACAAGTGGCTGGGGGTGACGGTGTTCATGCTGGCGGTGCTGCGGGTGTTGTGGCGCCTGGCCCATGCCGCGCCCCCACCGGTGGCCATGCCGGCCTGGCAGCGCATCACCTCCGTGGCCACCCACCATCTGCTCTACCTGCTGGTGCTGGCCGTACCCATTTCCGGCTGGCTCATGAGCTCTGCCCTGGGCATGCAGACCGTGTATCTGGGGGTCATTCCCCTACCGGACCTGCTGGCCCGGGACAAGGCCCTGGGGGATCAGCTGGTGATCCTGCACAAGGCCCTGAACCTCAGCATGGCGGTACTGGTGCTCGCCCATGTGCTGGGGGCCCTGAAGCACTACTTCATCGACAAGGACGCGGTCCTGGGGCGCATGCTCCCGTTCCTCGCGAAAAGACGTTCATAAAGGAAGAAAGGATGAAAAAAACCGCAATCGGCCTGACCCTGGCCGCCAGTCTCCTGCTCCCCTATGGCCTCCTGGCCCAGATGGACAGCGGCCGCAGCAGCGTGGTGGCCATCTCCAAGCAGATGGGGGTGCCGGTGGAAGGGGATTTCAAGCGCTTCAACGCCCAGGTGAGTTTCGACCCCACCAAGCCAGCGGAGGCCAAGGCCAGCGTGGAGATCGACATCGCCAGCTTCGACATCGGTGCCGAGGACTACAACCGGGAGGTGCGCAAGCCGGAATGGTTCGACGCCGCCCGCCACCCCAAGGCCACCTTCGTCACCACCGCCATCAAGCCGGTGGGTACGGGCAGATACGAGGCCAGCGGCCGGCTCACCATCAAGGGGGTGAGCCGCAACGTGGTCGCCCCGGTGAGCTTCAAGGCCCAGGGCAAGCAGCAGGTCTTCGAGGGCGTGCTGCCCATCCGTCGCCTGCACTACAACATCGGCAGCGGCGAATGGAAGGACACCTCCATCGTCGCGGATGAGGTCCAGGTGCGTTTCCGCATCGTCATGAACAACAAGTAAGACAACCATCCAGCAAGGAGAAAGCAACATGCAAGCGAAAGCCATCGTTTCCGCCCTGTCCACCCTGGCCCTCGCCCTGGCCGCCGCTCCGGCCCTGGCGGTGACCTACAACGTGGAGCCCAACCACACCTATCCCAGCTTCGAGGCGGGCCACATGGGCATTTCCGTGTGGCGGGGCAAATTCACCAAGACCTCCGGCAGCGTCAGCCTGGACCGGGCGGCCAAGACCGGCAAGGTGGACATCAGCGTGGACCCGACCTCCATCAACTTCGGCCATGCCAAGATGGAGGAACACGCCCGGGGTGAGGATTTCTTCGACGTGGTCAAGTTTCCCAAGATCACCTACAAGGGCCACATCAGCAAATGGAAGGGGGATGTGCCCGCCGCCGTCACCGGTGAGCTCAGCCTGCATGGCTTCACCCATCCTCTCACCCTGACCATCGACAGCTTCAAGTGCATCCAGCACCCCATGCTCAAGCGGGAGGTCTGTGGTGCCGACGCCTCCGGCAGCTTCAAGCGCTCCGACTTCGGCATCAATTACGGCCTGCCCATGCACGGCGACTTGATCAAGCTGGCCATCCAGATCGAGGCCATCCGCGCCGATTGAGGCCACGCATTCCGGACCCGCCTCCGGCCCCGGCCTGCCCCGGTGCATCCCGGCCAGGACGCCATGCATGAGCTGGAGGTACTGCTGCGCCAGGTGCGGGCCTGTACGGTCTGCGCCCTGCACCTGCCCTGCGAACCCCGCCCGGTGTTGCAGGCAGGCAGCACGGCGCGCCTGCTCATCGTGGGCCAGGCCCCGGGGCGCAAGGTGCACGACACCGGCATCCCCTGGAACGACCCCTCCGGGGACCGCCTGCGGGACTGGCTGGGCATGCAGCGGCAGCGCTTCTATGACCCGGCCCGCATCGCCATCATCGCCACCGGCCTGTGCTATCCGGGCCGGGGCAGGAGCGGCGACCTGCCGCCCCGGCCGGAGTGTGCCCCTCTCTGGCATCCGCCCCTGCGCGCCCTGCTGCCGGACATCCGCCTGACCCTGCTCATCGGCCAGTATGCCCAGGCCTATTACCTGGGCCCGCGGCGCAAGCAGAGCCTGAGCCAGACCGTGGCGGCCTGGCGGGAATACCTGCCGGAATTCCTGCCCCTGCCCCACCCCAGCCCGCGCAACCAGGCCTGGCTCAAGCGCAACCCCTGGTTCGCCCGGGAGCTGCTGCCGGTCCTGCGTCGCAAGGTGGAGCAGGCCCTGGCTTAGAATACGCCCCCACCCGGCCGGCCTTCGTCCGCTGCCGCACCGAGCGCAGACGAGGGGCAAACGCCGTCCCTGTTTCCGGAGTGCATGCATGAACCGTCAGATCACCATTCTCTATTTCGCCCACCTGGTGGAACTCCTGGGCCGGGACAACGAGACCCTGTTCCTGCCCCTGTCCGTCAACGACCTGCATGGCCTCATGGCCCACCTGGCCAGGCGGGATGAACAATGGGCCATGCTCTTTGCCAAACACCCGGAACGTCTGCGCATCACGGTCAACAAGCAGTTCGTGGAGGACGGCGCCAACCTGCCCCTGCAGGGTGGCGACGAGGTAGCCTTCGTGGCCTTCAGCATGAACTGACCCTGTGCCACAGCCCGACCCGAGACCGGGTCGGGTTGGCATCTGCCGCATGTCCCGCAGCCTGCGCGTCTTTCTCGTTCCCGCCCTGTTGGGAGCCCTGGCGGTGGCTGGCTTCGCCCCCCTGGGGGCCTGGCCCCTGGGCATCCTGTCCCTGGGTCTGCTGTTCTGGTGGCTGGGGGACGCAAGCCGCAAAACCGCCTTTCTCATGGGCTGGAGCTTTGGCTTGGGCCTGTTCCTCACTGGGGTGTCCTGGATCTTCGTCAGCCTGTCCGCCTATGGCGGCCTGCCGGCCATTCCCGCCGCCCTGGCCACCCTGGTGTTCTGCGCCTTCATCGCCCTCTATCCGGGCCTGGCCCTGTTGCTGGCCACCTGGCTGGTGCCCCCGGGGGTGATCCGCAGCACCCTGGCCCTGCCCGCCGCCTGGGCCCTGCTGGAATGGGTGCGGGGCTGGTTCCTCACCGGTTTTCCCTGGCTGGCCCTGGGCTATTCCCAGGTGCCGGACAGCCCCCTGGCGGGGTTTGCCCCCGTCCTGGGGGTCTATGGTGTGGGGCTGGTGCTGGCCCTCATGGCAGGTTGCATGGCCAGTCTGCGTG
Source organism: uncultured Thiobacillus sp. (assembly GCA_964628785.1). Lineage (GTDB taxonomy): Bacteria > Pseudomonadota > Gammaproteobacteria > Burkholderiales > Thiobacillaceae > PFJX01. Next base: position 7,775 of record CAZVNY010000012.1, on the reverse strand, counting down.
CCAACCTGATCACCCTGGCGCTGCTGGGCCTGGTGGCGGGCCACGGCCTGCAACAACTGGAGTGGACCCGGGCGGAGGGGGCGCCCGTGTCCGTGGCCCTGATCCAGGGCAACGTCTCCCAGGAGATGAAGTTCCGCCCGGAGAAGATCGTCGCCACCCTGCTGGACTACGCCCAGCAGGTGATGGACAGCGAGGCCCGCCTGGTGATCCTGCCGGAGACGGCGGTGCCCCTGTTGCGCTCCAACGTGCCCAAGGGCTATCTGGAACGGCTGGCGGAACACAGGCAGGAGGCCGGCGGGGATCTCCTGCTGGGTCTGGCGGAGGACAACGCGGAGGGCGACTACTACAACGCCGTGATCAACCTGGGGGTATCCGGCGAAGACAACTACCGCAAGCATCACCTGGTGCCCTTCAGCGAATTCGTACCCTTTGGCTTTCGCTGGCTGGTGGACCGCATGATCATGCCCCTGGGGGATTTCAGCCGCGGCGCGGCGGATCAGGGGCCCATCGCCGCCGCCGGCCAGCGCCTGGCGGTGAACATCTGCTACGAGGATGCCTTTGGCGAGGAGCGCATCCATGCCGCCCGGGAGGCCACCCTGCTGGTGAACGTGAGTAACGACGCCTGGTTCGGTCGCAGCCTGTCGCCCCGCCAGCATCTGCAGATCGGGGCCATGCGCTCCCTGGAGGCGGGTCGCTGGCAGCTGCGCGCCAACAACACGGGCATTACCGCCATCCTGGACGACAAGGGCCGGGTGCGGGCGGAACTGCCCGGCTTCACCCACGGCGCCCTGCAGGACATGGCCCAGGGGCGCAGCGGTCTCACCCCCTTCCTGCGCTGGGGCAACCTGCCGGCCTTGGTTATCATGGTGGCGCTATTGTCCATCGCCTTCCTCCTGGCCAGAAAACGAGTGCACCCATGAGCGAACCCATGCACGAACCCAGCCTGAACACCCCCGTCCGTCTCACCCACCTGTCCCACGGCGGCGGCTGCGGCTGCAAGATCGCGCCGGCGGTATTGGCCGGCATCCTGGCGGACAGCCCCTTCAGCCAGGGCATGGCAAGCCTGTTTCCGGATCTGCTGGTGGGCATCGAGTCCGCGGATGACGCCGCGGTGTGGAAGCTCAACGAGGAACAGGCCATCGTCGCCACCACGGACTTCTTCATGCCCATCGTCGACGACCCCTTCGAATTCGGCCGCATTGCCGCCACCAATGCCATCTCCGACGTCTACGCCATGGGCGGCCGGCCCCTGTTCGCCCTGGCCCTGGTGGGCATGCCCATCGACAAGCTGCCGCCGGAGACCATCCGGCAAATCCTCATGGGTGGGGAGACCGCGGCCCGGGCGGCGGGCATCCCCATCGCCGGGGGGCATTCCATCGACTCCCAGGAACCCATCTACGGCCTGGTGGCCATCGGCGTGGTGGACCCTCGACAGATCAAGAAGAACAACGCCGGCCGGCCTGGCGATGTGCTCATCCTGGGCAAGGGTCTGGGGGTGGGCATCTATTCCGCCGCCCTGAAGAAGGACCGGCTGCCCCCGGAGGGCTACCAGGCCATGATCGCCTCCACCACCCAGCCCAATACCCCGGGGGTGGAACTGGGGCAGATGGCAGGGGTGCACGCCCTCACCGACGTCACCGGCTTCGGCCTTCTGGGCCACGGCCTGGAACTGGCCCGGGGCTCCCAGCTCACGGCGTACATCGAATATTCCCGCCTGCCCCTGCTGCCCGGGGTGGAAGACCTGGCCCGGGCTGGCTACGTGACGGGTGCCAGCGGCCGCAACTGGGCCAGCTACGGCCAGGGCGTGGAGCTGTTCGCCGGCTGTGCGGACTGGCAGCAGGCGGTCCTGACCGACCCCCAGACCAGCGGCGGCTTGCTGGTGGCCTGTGCCGCCGATGCCGTGGAGGCCGTGCTGCAGGTGTTCCGGAGCCAGGGCTTCCAGCAGACGGCCGTCATCGGCCGGCTGGAGGCGGGCAGCGCCCGGGCGGTGGTGGTGGCCTGATCAGGCTTTGCTAGCCAGGCCCTTCGAGGTTTGCACGCCCGGCATGGGGATGGGTCCTCATGAGCCGTGCCCCGGGAATCAGCGGCGCCAGAAGGCCGGGGTGAGCACCACCAGCAGGGTGAAGAGCTCCAGCCGGCCCAGGAGCATGGCAAAGCTGCATACCCAGACCTGGAAGTCGTTGAGCACGGCATAGGTGGTGGCCGGACCCACCTGGCCCAGACCCGGGCCGGTGTTGTTGATGCAGGCCACCACGGCGGAGAAGGCGGTGAGTACGTCCAGGCCGGTGAAGGAGAGCAGGAAGGACAGGGTGACGATGGAGGCCACATAGATGAACATGAAGGCCAGCACCGCGTAGACGATCTTGTTGGGTACCACCTCGTGGCCCAGGCGCATGGGGATGCGGGCTTCCGGGTGCAGCAGCCGTTTCAGTTCGCGGTACACCTGCTTGAACAGCAGGATGGCACGCATCATCTTGATGCCGCCGCCGGTGGAGCCGGCGCTGGTGGAGAAACTGCACAGGAACATGAGCCAGAGGCCGGCAAAAAAGGGCCATTGGCCGTAGTCCGTGGTGGAAAATCCCAGGGTGGTGGCCACGGAGATGGTGTTGAACAGGGTGTAGCGCAGGGCGTCGGGCAGATCCAGGAATATGTCCCGCTGCCACAGCAGCAGGGCCAGGGCCAGGCCGCTGAGCAGGACGAAACCCAGATACCAGCGGATCTCCGGGTCGTGTTGGTAGACGTTCCAGCGCCGCCCCCGCAGGGCGGCGAAGTGGGTGGCGAAATTGATGCCTGCCAGCAGGGCGAAGACCGCCACGGCGATTTCCAGGGGGATGGAGTCGAAATAGCCCATGCTGGCGTCGTGGGAGGAAAAGCCCCCCAGGCCCATGATGGAAAAGGCGTGCACCACGGCATCGAAGAGGGACATGCCCAGGGCCCAGAGCACGCTGATGCACACCGAGGTGAGCATGACGTACACCAGCCACAGGCCCTTGGCGGTCTCCGCCATGCGCGGCGTGAGCTTGGTGTCCTTCATGGGGGTGGGGGTCTCGGACTTGAACATCTGCCGGCCTCCCACCCCCAGCAGGGGCAGCACCGCGGTGACCAGCACGATGATGCCCAGGCCCCCCAGCCAGTGCAGCTGGGCGCGCCACAGGTTGATGGACGGGGGCAGCTCGTCCAGGCCGGAGAGCACGGTGGCGCCGGTGGCGGTAAGACCCGACATGGTCTCGAAATAGGCATCCGCCACGCTCAGGTTGGGCATGTGCAGGAGCAGGGGCAGGGTGGCGAAGGCGGGCAGCAGGGTCCAGGTCAGCACCACCAGCAGGATGCCGTCCCGGGTCTTGAGTTCCCGCCGCCAGTACCGGCCCACCAGCCAGAGCACCAGGCCCGAGCCCATGGTGATGGGGGTGGCCAGGTCATAGGCCTGCTCGGCCCCGTCCCGGGTCAGCTCCGCCAGGGCCAGGGGGACCAGCATGGAGATGCCAAAGACCAGGACGATCATCCCCAGGACGTGCAGGATGGGAAATACCCGCCGGTGCAGGGCAGACATGGCGACCGGCCTAGAAAAAGGCGAAGCCCACCTGGAAGAGCTTCTCCACCCTGGGAATCATGCGCTTGTTGGGCACGAAGAGGATGAGGTGGTCTTCCGCGGCGATGAGGGTGTCATGGTGTGCGATGATCACCTCGTCCTGGCGCAGGATGGCACCGATGGACACGCCTTCGGGCAGCTTGATGTCGCCGATGCGCCGCCCGATGAGCTTGGAGGACTGGGCATCGCCGTGCACGATGGCCTCCATGGCCTCGGCCGCCCCCCGGCGCAGGGAGTGCACCACCGCCATGTGGCCCCGGCGGATGTGGGTGAGCAGGGGGCCGATGGTGGCCTGGGCGGGGGACAGGGCGATGTCGATCTCCCCCCCTTGCAGCAGGTCCACGTAGGTGGAGCGGTTGATCAGGGCGATGACCTTGCGGGCCCCCAGGCGCTTGGCCAGCAGGGAGGCCATGATGTTGTCCTCGTCGTCGTTGGTGAGGGCGCAGAAGACGTCGATGTCCTCCACGTTTTCCTCCAGCAGCAGGTCTTCATCCGTGCCATTGCCGCACAACACCAGGGTGTGTTCCAGTTCCTGGGAGAGGGCCTCCGCGTGTTTCTTGCTGCGCTCGATGAGCTTGACCTGGTAGTCCTGTTCCAGGTTCTTCGCCAGGCGGCTGCCGATGTTGCCGCCTCCCGCGATCATCACCCGGCGCACCCCCTTGTCGCTGCGCCGCATCTCCTTCATGACTGCGCGGATGTGTTCCGTGGCGGCGAGGAAGAAGACCTCGTCGCCTTCCTGGATGACGGTATCCCCCCGAGGCACGATGGCCCGGTCGTGACGATAGATGGCGGCCACCCGGGCATCGATGTCGTCCCGGGTCTCGGCGCGTTCACGAAACATGAGGTGCATGTGCTCGCGCAGGTGTTTCAGGGCATGGCCCACCATGAAGCCACCGTGTGCCTTCACCGCCACCAGGCGGATGCGGCCGCTGGCGAAGTCCACCACCTGCAGGGCCTCGGGATAGTCGATGAGGCGGCGCAGATAGTCGGTGACCTCCTGTTCCGGGGAGATGACGTGGTCCACATTGAAGTGCTCCGGGGCAAAGAGCTCCGGGTAGCGGGTGTAATCCTGGGAGCGGATACGGGCGATCTTGGTAGGGATATTGAACAGGGTACCCGCCAGCTTGCAGGCCAGCATGTTGGTCTCGTCGTTGAGGGTCACCGCGATGAGCATGTCGGCGTCATCGGCCCCGGCCAGACGCAGGATGGAGGGGTGGGAGGCCTGGCCGCGCACGGTGCGCAGGTCGAAGCGATCCTGCAGGGCGGCGAGTTTCTCCGGATCCAGGTCCACCACGGTGAGGTCGTTGCCTTCCCGTACCAGGTGTTCGGCCAGATTGGAGCCGACCTGGCCGGCACCCAGGATGATGATCTTCATGGCGTGCCAGGGGCAGGCGGTGGTCTACGAGGCATGAGGGACGCGTCTTCTATTCCCTGACGTGCCTCAAGCCTTGTCCTTTCCCGGTGCCTCGATACCCAGTTGCTTCACCTTGCGGTAGAGATTGGTGCGGTCCAGACCGGCCCGCTCCGCGGCCCGGCTCATACCCCAGTTGCATTCTTCCAGCATGGCTTCCAGGTAGGCCTTTTCGAATAGGTCCCGGGCATCCTTCAGGGGCAGATGCAGCATGAGACCGACGTCGCCACCCAGACCGGATTTGCGGCTGGGGCCCAGGAGGGCCCGAATTTCCTCGGCATCGATGGGATCGTTGCCACCGGCCAGGGCCAGTTTGCCCACCAGGGCCTGGAGCTCCGCCAGGTTTTCCGGCCAGTCGTGGCCGGTGAGCACGGCAAAGGCCTCTTCGAGGAACTTGCGGGGCGGCACCAGCAGGCGGGCGCTGGCATCTTCCAGCATATGGGTGATCAGATCCGGGATGTCTTCCCGCCGTTCCCGCAGGGGGGGCATTTCCACCATGGCATGGGCCAGGTGATCGTAGAGCTCCTGATTCAGCTGGCCGGTGGCCAGAAGCTCGGGCAGGGGGATCTGGCTGGCGCAGGTCACGCGAACGCCAAACTCCGCGCGGCGGCTGATGAGCAGGATCAGCCCCCGCTGTTGCATGTGGTTGAGATCGGCCAGATCGGGGATGAAGACCAGTCCTCCCCGGGCCTGGGCCAGGATTTCGGTAGGCTGATTGGCCAGGGTGGCGGCCACGTCCACCTGCAGGAAGGGGCCATCCGGCGGCGTCAGATAGCGGGCAGCCATCTCCATGCCGCAGCCGGGTTCCCCCACCAGGGCCACGGGCAGGCCCGCGGCCACCGCCAGGTTGAGGCGCTGGGTGAGACGGCGAATGACCTCGCCTTCCCCCAGGGCGGAGAGATTGCCGCTGGTGGTGGGCCGGGAAGGCCGGGCATCCATGGCCTTTTTCACCGTCTCCAGCAGGTGCTTGTAGGCGATGGGCTTTTCCAGGTAGTCGAAGGCCCCCAGGCGGGTGGCCTCCACGGCGGTGTGCACCGTGCCGTGGCCGGACATCATCACCACGGGCATGGTGAGGCGGCCCTGGGTCTTCCATTCCTTGAGCAGGGTGACGCCGTCCACGTCCGGCATCCAGATATCCAGCAGCACCAGGTCCGGCACCTTGTCTTCCAGGGCACTGCGGGCAGTAGCGCCGTTTTCCGCCAGGCGTACCTCGTAGCCTTCTTCTTCCAGGATTTCCTGCATGAGTTCGCGGATGCCAGGTTCGTCATCCACTACCAGGATTTCAGACATCTTGACCTTCCTCGTCAGTTACCGGGACAGCCTTGGAGCAGGGTTGGGAAGGTACTGATTTATTCTGCTTTTGTCGCGTCTGCACAGGTGGACGCCCGATGAATGCAAGGAAGCGGCCACCTGGCCTGCTGGACATGACGAATAAAACAGACCTCCTCTAAGGATACGCTGAACAAATCCCTTGCTGTCATTGCAAGCGCAGCGCGCCAATCCAGAATCCGTGCGCAAGCAATGACTCCTGCATCGCCAAGTCGCTTCGCGCCTCGCGATGCCGGATTTAATCAGCGTTTTCCTAAGTCTCCTTAAGGGCAGGCAGACGGATACACACCTGGGCACCACCCTGTTCCAGGTTGTTTACCGTAATGCTGCCATGGTGTTCCTCAATGATCTTTTTTACCACAGGCAGACCCAGCCCCGTGCCTTTGGGCTTGGTCGTGGCATAGGGCTCGAACATGCGACCCTTGAGTTCGTCGATGAAACCGGGACCGTTGTCCTCCACGCACAGGTTCACGTAATCGCTGTGCCCCTGGGTGTGAATACGGATCCGGGCCGGCTCCTCCTCACCCACGGCCTCCTGGGCGTTCTTGATCAGGTTTATGAGCACCTGGCGCAGCAGGGCGGAGTCCCCCGCCACCACGGGCAAAGCAGGGTCCAGCTCGGTGTGCAGCTGACTGGTGGTTTCGTAGAGGTGAACCACTTCCTGCACCAGGGCATTGATGTCCAGCCGGGCGATGCGCGGGGAGGGCAGGCGGGCATATTGCGCGAAGGCATCCACCAGGGCCTTCATGGCCTGGACCTGGCCCACGATGGTGGTGGTGGCCCGGGTGAGGATGTCCCGGGCAGGACCTTCCAGCCGGTCTGCCAGCTTGGCCTCCAGACGTTCTGCGGAGAGCTGGATGGGGGTGAGAGGGTTCTTGATCTCGTGGGCCATGCGCCGTGCGGCCTCGCCCCAGGCCGCGTCCCGCTGGGCCTGCATGAGCTGGGACACGTCATCCAGCACCAGCACGTAGTCCGGTGCATTGCCTTCGGACAGGGGCGCGCCCCGGGTGAGGAGAATACGGGTGCCACCGGTGCAGCTCAGTTCCAGCTGTTCCAGCCAGGGCTGGGTGGGGTTGCTCTTGAAGTGTTCCGCCATGTCCAGGGCAAAGGCGGCCAGGCCACTGTCCACTTCCTCCTGCCCCCAGGAGCTCAGGGAGCGACCCTCCAACTCCTGGCGCGTGGCCCCCAGGATGGTGGCGGCAGCCGGATTGGCCAGGCGCACATCCAGATTGTGCTCCAGGGTGATCACCCCGGTGGTCACGCTGGCCAGCACACTTTCCAGATAGGCGTTGGCCTCCAGGATCTTTTCCTGGCGTTCTTCGGCGATGGCGCGAGTGTCTGCCAGCTGCCGGGTCATGCGGTTGAAGGACTGGGTGAGCAGACCCAGCTCGTCCCGGCTGGACACTGGCGCCATCTGAGTGAAATCTCCCCGGGCCACGGCCCGGG
>CAZVNY010000011.1:0-18600 GCA_964628785.1 uncultured Thiobacillus sp. | reverse complement strand
CAAGGCGGACAAACTCATCCAGGCCACCAGCCTGCAATTCGAAATCGCGCCATGAAACGTGGCCTGCTGCTCCTGCTGACCTGGCTCGCCAGTGCCCCGCCCCTCTGGGCCCACGATCTGCAATACACCATCGTCGACGGCAGCGCCGTGGTGGTGAAGCTGTTCTATACGGACAACACTGCTTTCGCCTTCGAAAGCTATGAGATCTACCCCGAAGGCAAACAGCTCCCCGTGCAGGTGGGGCGCACGGATGCCCAGGGGCGTATCGCCTTCCTGCCGGACGGGTCAGGGAAATGGCGCATCAAGGCCTTTTCCGAAGATGGCCACGGGTAGGACTTCACCCTTACTACGGACGTGGCCGTTATTCTGCTTGGCAGTGACAAACCCTTCTACGAGCGCTATGGCCGCATCGTGGTGGGTGTGGCCCTGATCCTGGGCCTGTTCGGTTTCATCAACCTGTACGCCAAACGGAAAAAATCATGCAACGCCTGACCCTTTCCTTGCTCAGTCTCGCCCTGCTTTCCACCCCTGCCCTGGCCCACCACGGTGTGGCCTCCCTGGGGGCCGCCGGTCTGGAAGGTCCCGGCGCACCGGTGGAGACCTCCAGTTCCGCCACCCTGCCAGAGGGACAGTGGCTGGCCTACCTGAAGGCGGACCACGCCAAATACAGGCGAGGCATCCTGCCCCCCACTGATGCGGAAGGCAATTACGATCAATATTGGATACTGGGCCTGGGCTATGGCTTCAAGCCCTGGTTGTCGGCCTATGTATTCCAGCCCTACAACATCAAAAAGGAAACCTCGGGAGGCTACAAATCCCGGGGTTTTACCGACGTCTCACTCATGGGTGTGGTGGGTTTCAAGTATGACGACGGCTTCATGCTGGTACCCGCCAACGAGAGTCTGGACGACATGCAGGACTGGCATTTCACCGTCTATGCCGGCGCCTCCCTGCCCACCGGCAAGGCCAACCACCGCCTTTCCGACGGCAGCATCGACCCGGGCATGTCCCTGGGTTTTGGCAAACCCAGCTTCAGCTATGGCGTGACCGCTACAAAACAGGTAACGGACAACGCCACCGTGGTCTTCGAAGCGGGCCAGATCCGCTTCCGGGAATACCACTACAGCAATGATCCGGTGGGTGGAAACCCCGCCGGCATCCACGTCAAGTTCGGTACCGAGACCCGGCTCAACGCCGCCCTGTCTCATCGCCTCATGACCAAGCCGGAACGCAAGTTCCGCATGGACGGCAATGTGGAGCTCAACTTCCTGCGCCTGGGACGGGACAGGGAAGATGGCGTGGGCGCTGAAGCCACTGGTGGTGACATCCTATACGGGGTCCTGGGTACCCGGCTGTACAAGGACAACATGAGCCTAGGCCTGGCCCTGAAAAAACCCATCTGGAAGGATCTGAACGAGAGCCGCCTGCAGCAAGGTGCGGAAGGCAAGGAGAGATACCGCTTCATCGCCACCTTCTCGGCCATGTTCTGAACCTTGCATCTGGACGCCCGGGATACGGGCATGAACCTGCCGGCAGCCCTGCAGGCCATGGGACCCGGCCTGTCCATCCCGTACCCTGGCCCATACGAGGAAGCCCACCCGCATGCACATCCCTGACGGCTTCATCTCCCCCCAGACCTACCTGCCGGCCTATGCCGTCTGCGCAGGCCTGTGGTGGCTGGGTGTGCGCCGGGTGAAAGCCAGCCTGGACGAGGAAACCCTGCCCTATGTGGCAGTGCTCACTGCCTTGTCCTTCGTGCTCATGATGGTGGCCATCCCCCTGCCCGGGGGGACCACGGTGCACGCCGCGGGCATCGCTCTGCTGGCGGTGAACTTCGGCGTGTGGATGGCCTTTCTCGCGGTCTCCCTGGTGCTGGCCATGCAGGCCCTGCTGTTTGGCGACGGCGGCATCACCACCCTGTCGGTGAATGCCCTGGCCATGGGCTTTGCCGGCAGCGTCACGGCCTGGGCCAGCTGGCGGCTGCTGAAGCCCTGCAACGAGATGCTGGCCCTGTTTCTCGCCGGCTGGATTTCCGTGCTGCTGCCCGCCCTGCTGGTGGCCCTGGTACTGGGCATCCAACCCCTGATTGCCCAGGATGCAACGGGCAAGCCCCTGTTCTTCCCCTTCGGCCTGGAGGTGACCCTGCCTGCGGTGCTCATCCCCCACGCCCTGGTGGGTATCGGCGAGGGCATCCTCACCTGGCTGGGCTGGCGCTATCTGGTGCATATGCGGGCCAGACATAGCGCATGAACCGGGCTCGAGTCTGGCTCCTGCTCTATGTCGTGGGCGTCATCGGCGCCACCCTGGTGCATGACCCCCGCATCCTGGCGGCGGGCCTGAGCCTCATCCTGATCCTGGCCGGCCGCGAGGCCGGGAGCATCCTGCTGCGCACCCTGAAGACGGTCCTGGTCTTCAACCTGGCGGTGAGCCTGGGTTATATATTGCTGGCCGCACTGCGTCACATCTCGCCCTGGGACACCCTGCTGCTGCTCAACCTGCGGGTGCTGACCATCGCCTGTCTCAGCTTCCTGTTCATCGCCCGGGTCAACCTGTTTCAAGCCCTGGGATTTTCCCCTGCCCTGTCCTACCTGCTGGGCCTGGCTTACAGCCAGGCCCTGGGCTTCCGGCGCATGCACGAGGACTTCCGCCTGGCCCTGGCCAGCCGTTCCCTGGAACGCCCCAGCCTGCGGGACCGCTACCGGGCCAGCGCCGCCAGCGTGTCCTGGCTCCTGGACAAGGGTCTGGCCGGGGCTCGCCAGACGGCCCTGGCCCTGCGTGCCCGGGGGTTTTTCAATGATTGAACTGGACGCCGTCAGCCACCGCTACCAGGGCAACATCGCCCTGGAGTCCGTGCATCTGCGCATGGAGGAAGGTGAGAAAGTGGTGTTGCTGGGCAGCAACGGCAGCGGCAAGTCCACCCTGCTGAAGATCCTCGATGGCCTTCTCGCACCCACTGCCGGCACCTACCGTTACCGGGGAGAAGAGATCACTCCCCGGCGCCTCAGGGAGCGCGGCTTGAACCGCCGTTTCCGCCAGGAGGTGGTGCTGCTGTTCCAGAACCCGGATGCCATGCTGTTCAGCCCCACGGTGTTTGACGAGATCGCCTTCGGACCCCGGCAGCTTCGTCTGCCGGATGTGACGCAACGGGTGCAGCACTGGGCCGCAACCGTGGGTGTGGCAGCCCACCTGCACAAGCCCCCCTTCAGCCTGTCCGGAGGCGAAAAACAAAAGGTCTGTCTGGCGGCCCTGCTGGCGGTGGAGCCCCACCTGCTGCTCCTGGACGAGCCCGCTTCCGCCCTGGACCCCCGCTCCACGGGCTGGCTGGTGGACTTTCTCGCGGATCTCCCGGTCACGACCCTCACCACCACCCACAATCTGAGCCTGGCACCGGAGCTGGGCCAGCGGGCCCTGGTCCTGGGGGAGGATCATCGCCTCATCCACGACGGACCCGTGGAAGAGTTGCTGGGCAACCAGGAACTGCTCCTGGCCGCCAACCTGGTGCATACCCACAAACATCACCACGGCACACTGGAACACCGACATTGGCACAGCCATGACTGGCAATGAGTCCAGAGACCACCAAACCGGCAAACTGCTGTCTGGGTTACAGATGCAAGGGGGGCGCCTTGACGACCGTTGACGCTTCCCAGGCGCAAACCGGGTAGCGACCAGGGCTGAAGCACAGGGACAAAACCCTCACTGCGTGAGCCATCTGCTCCCCCCATTACCTGGCCGCGCCAGGTCAGCGCTGACTTAAAATTGATTTTTCAACGCGATTGCAGCGCCATGGACAGCCACCGGGATAGCGTCATCCCCTTCATCTTCGAGAACCTGGACATCCGCGGTGCCTGGGTGAGTCTGGACCAGACCTGGGCCGGTCTCACGCGGGATCGCCAGTATCCGGAGGCGGTGGCCCGGCTGCTGGGGGACATGAGCGCGGTCACTGCCCTCATTGCCGCCAACCTGAAGCAGCCCGGGCGCATGACCTTCCAGCTCAAGGGGGATCCGGAACAGCCCGGGGCCATCGACCTGCTGGTGCTGGATTGTGACGAACAATTGCGCATGCGGGGCATGGCCCGCTGGCATGCCCAGGCCCTGGCGGAACAGGGCGCCAACCTCTTGGGCCAGGGCCATCTGCTGCTGACCCTGGATGCCGTGGGCATGCGCCAGCCCTATCAAAGCCTGGTGCCCCTGGAAGGACAGGACATCGCCAGCATCTTCGAGCACTACCTGAGCCTGTCGGAACAGCAGCCCACCCGTTTCGTCCTGGCCAGCGACGCCATGCGGGCCCGGGGCCTGTTCCTGCAGCGCCTGCCCGGGGCGGATGCCAGGGATGCGGATGGCTGGAACCGCATCCAGCATCTGCTGGCCACTCTGGGGTCCCGGGAGTTGCTGCAGCGGCAGCCCCAGGACCTGCTGGGCCAGCTGTTCCCGGAAGAGGATATCCGGGTCTTCGACCCCAGAGCGGTGACCTATCACTGTCCGGAAGACTGGGAGAAGATCCAGAACATGCTGCGGGCCCTGGGACGCAAGGAATGTGACGCCATCCTGCAGGATCATGGCGAGATCCACGTGCGTGACGACATCTGCAACCGGGACTACCGCTTCGACGCCCAGGCCGTGGCGGCGGTGTTCGAAACCCCCTCCCCCACCCTGCATTGATGTGGGCCCCCATCCAGCCAGCGCAGCTGGAGTTTGATGCCCGGGGCACGCCCGTGTCCCCTGCTTATGCCGACATCTACCACGCCGCCGCCGGTGGGCCGGGTCAGGCCCGGCACGTCTTTCTGGGGGGCAATGACCTGCCCCGGCGCTGGGCCGGACGCCAGGGTTTCACCATCCTGGAAAACGGCTTCGGCACCGGTCTGAACTTCCTCGCCACCTGGGCCGCCTGGCGCGCGGACCCGGCCCACCCGCCTCTGTTGCACTATCTGGCGGTGGAAAAACACCCCTTCCACGCCCGGGACCTGTACCGACTGCATGCCCGCTGGCCCGAATTCGCACCCCTGGCTGAGCGGCTGCACGCCACCTGGCCGGTGCCCACCCCGGGATTCCATCGCCTGGAATTCAGCGATGGCGACAGCCGCCTGGTCCTGACCCTCATGCTGGGGGAGGTGGAGAGCTGCCTGAGCCGTCTGCGGGCCGCCGTGGATGCCTTCTATCTGGACGGCTTCGACCCCAAAAAGAACCCGGCCATGTGGTCTGCCCCCCTGATGCAGCGTCTGGCCCGCCTGGCCGCTCCCGGGGCCAGCCTGGCCACTTGGTGCGTGGCCCGCAGCGTGCGGGACGCCCTGGTGGCCGCGGGGTTTCACTGCCACAAGCGCCCGGGCTATGCCCACAAACGGGACATGCTGGTTGCCGCCCTCCCGCCCCCGCCCCGTGAAACCCCCGCGCCGACGCTCCCCTCCAGGCAGGCCCTCATCCTGGGCGGTGGCCTGGCAGGCACGACCCTGGCCCAGCGCCTGGCCCGGCGCGGCTGGCGGGTGGATCTGCTGGAGGGCCACAGCCACCTGGCCGGCGAGGGCTCCGGCAACCTGGCGGGCATCGTGCGCCCCCTGCTCTCCCGGGACGACAATCTGGCCTCCCGCCTGAACCGGGCCTGTTTTCTCTATTCCCGCCGCCTCTGGGCCGCGCTGGAAAGCGCAGGCTTTGCCAGCCGCCGGGGCCTGGACGGGGTCCTGCAGATCGCCCGGGATGTCCGTCATGAAGACCAGCAACGGCAGATGGCCGGGGTCTGGCCCCGGGACTATGTGCAATTCCTGCAACGGGATGAAGCCAGTGCCCGGCTGGGCCGACCCACCCTCTTTGGCGGCTGGTGGTTCCCCCAGGGCGGCTGGGCCTCGCCCCGGGAGCTGTGCCACACCCTGGCGGCTGCCGCCGGAGAGGGGTTGCACCTGCACCTGGGGCACAGGGTGGCTCGCCTGGAATGGACGGGGACGCACTGGCGCGCCCTGGACGCCGGCGGGCAATGTATCGGCCAGGCCCCGGTGGCCATCCTGGCCAACGGCGCCCAGGCCGGGGAACTGCCCCAGGCCCGGGGCCTGCCCATCAAGGCGGTGCGGGGCCAGGTCAGCCATGTACCGGCGGGACGCCTGCCGGACATCCGCCACGCCCTGTGCTGCGAGGGCTATCTCACCCCCGCCCTGGACGGCATGCATTGTCTGGGAGCCTCCTATGCCTATGACCCGGGCAGGGAACTGCGCCGGGAGGAACACGCCGGCAATCTGCAACGCCTGGCCCGCATCCTGCCCGGGGCGGAACAGGGGCTGGAGGTGGAGGCACTGGACGGCCGGGTGGGCTTTCGCGCCGCCACCCCGGACCGCCTGCCCCTGGTGGGGGCCCTGCCGGATGGGGACGCGCCCCTGGCCCGGGATGTGCGCCTGCAGCACATGCCCCGCCAACCCCGACTCTACGGCCTGCTGGGCCTGGGCTCCCGGGGCCTGGTCTGGGCCGGTCTGGCCGCCGAGGCCCTGGCCAGCCAGCTGCATGGCGAGCCCCTGCCCCTGGAGGCCGACCTCATGGACGCCATGGACCCGGCCCGCTTCCTCCTGCGGGCCCACCGTCGCGGACGCTGAGATGGACCTGTCCGGCTATGTCCCCGAGGCGGGTCTGGCCTGACGAAACACCCGGGCCTCTATCCCCAGGCGGCGCATCTTGGAGCGCAGGGTATTGGGGTTGAGCCGCAGGAGCCGGGCAGCACCGAAGGGGCCCTGCACACGACCCTGGCAGCGCGCCAGGGCAGCCTCGATGTACTGGCGGGTATGGGCTTCCAGGCTGTCGGCGGGGTTGTCGGGTGGGGGAATGAATGCAGAGGGGGCAGAAGGGGCCGGCCCAACTGGTGCCACATCCGGGATGGCTGCGGAAGGCAGGGCCGCCACCCCGGGATAGACCCCCAGGGAACGGGCCACTTCCAGGCGCTGGCCATTGCCAAGGATGGCCGCCCGCTCGATGACGGAGGCCAGCTCCCGCACATTGCCGGGCCAGGGATAGGCGATGAGCAGATCCAGGTCGGCGGCATCCGGCATGCGTGGCGGCAGCCCCAGACGGTCCGCGGCGCGCAGGCTGAAATGGGCCGCCAGGGCGGGGATATCCTGCAGGCGCTCGCGCAGGGGCGGCAGGGGGATGGGGAAGACGGCAATGCGGAACCACAGGTCCTCGCGGAACTCCCCCGTCGCCACTGCGGCGCGCAGGTCCCGGTTGGTGGCGGCCACCAGGCGTACGTCCACGTTCAGGCTGTGCTCCCCGCCCACGCGTTGAAAGCTGCCGTCCTGCAGTACCCGCAACAGACGCACCTGGGCAGCGGGCGGCAGCTCACCCACCTCGTCCAGGAACAGGGTGCCGCCGTCGGCCCGCTCGAACCAGCCCTTGCGCGTGCCCAAGGCGCCGGTGAAGCTGCCCCGCTCGTGACCGAAGAGCTCCGAATCGATGAGTTCCGGCGGTATGGCACCGCAGTTCACGCGCAGGAAGGGTCCGCGGGTACGCCGGGAATGGCTGTGCACCGCCCGGGCCACCACCTCCTTGCCGGTGCCGGTCTCCCCCAGGATGAGCACCGGGGTGTCGGCGGGGGCCACCTGGGCCACGGCCTGCATCACCTCCTGCAGCCCCCCATCGGCACCGACGACGGTATCCCCCAGGCCGCTGCGCTTGAGGCGCAGCAACAGGGCCCGGCGCTCCGCCTCCGCTGCCTCCCGCTCGCTGTTGAGGGTGCGCCAGCGCATCTGCCGGACCAGGAATGCGGTACAGGGCGGTGCCAGCTCCCGCGTCAACCCGGCCAGATCCGTGGAAGTCCCGGCCGCCAACACCAGGCCACTACAGCTTCCGGCCTGCACCTGCACCAGGGCCACGGCCCCATGCCAGGATTCGGGCACCAGCCAGGGCAGGCGGCGACGCAGGTTTGGGGCCTCACCCAGCCAGGGGGCATCCGTAGCGGCGTGGCGTAGCAATTCCTCCCAGGTCGCCGGCGTCAGGCTGTGGCGATGCACCTGCCCCTCTCCGGCCCCGGCCTCCAACTCCACCACGCGGGCATCCGCATCCAGGCGGGCGATGAGCAGGGCTGCGGGGCCATGGGGAACCCCCAGGACACCCGACAGGAAGTCCTCCCAGTCCTCGGCCTGGGCCGCGACCTGCCAGAAATGGGAGAGGCGGGGCGATGTTTGCATACCGTTTTATATAACAGTTATTTCGTTTTTCCGCTCAAACAACATTATTTCATTTTTATGGAAACGAATTTGCTCGGCAAGTTCGACCCGGAAGACCTGCCCCCCAGGCCGCTCCGACGACGTTCTTCACCTCTGGGGACAGAGGCGAATGTCCACCCCCACCAGTGGCGCCGCACCTCCTGAGGCAACCCGCTGGACCGCGCCCTGTGCGATCAAGCGCCCCGTATTCACTCCGTCAGCTTGCTGGCACGTTTCCTGCGAGGGTCAGCTCATCCCTGCACATTTCGAGGTGATGTCATGAGTGCCCCTGCCCTGAGCTTCCTCGCCGTACTGCCACCCCTGCACAGCCGGCGCACACGCCTCTGGTTGCTCTTGGTGCTGGGGGTGGCCGTCGCCCTTTCCCT
Source organism: uncultured Thiobacillus sp. (assembly GCA_964628785.1). GTDB lineage: Bacteria > Pseudomonadota > Gammaproteobacteria > Burkholderiales > Thiobacillaceae > PFJX01. Next base: position 10,040 of record CAZVNY010000011.1, on the reverse strand, counting down.
CCCCGGCATGGATGCGCAGTGGCATGCGCAGGCCAGCGACCTGCTGGGCATCTCCAGCCAGGTGGCTGTGTTGGTGTTTTTCGCCGCCCTGGTATGTGAGTTCATGGACTCCAGCCTGGGCATGGGCTATGGCACCACCCTGACGCCCCTGCTGTTGATGGCGGGTTTCGAGCCACTGCAGATCGTGCCGGCCATCCTCTTGAGCGAGCTGGTCACCGGTCTGGTGGCCGGCGTGCTGCATCAGCACGACGGTAACGTGGATTTCCTGCGGGACCGGCGGGCCCGGCGCACCACCCTGCAGTTGGCCCTGCTCAGCGGTGTGGGGGCAGTGGCCGCCGTGGCGCTGGCCATCAGCATCTCAAAATTCTGGCTGGGCCTGTGCATCACCCTCATCATCCTTTCCATGGGGGTGGTGATCCTGCTCACTCGCAAGCGCCAGGTCCCCTACCACGCCGGCGGCATCGTGGCCGTGGGCGCCCTGGCGGCCTTCAACAAGGGCCTGTCCGGTGGGGGTTATGGTCCTCTGGTCACCGCTGGTCAGGTGGTGTCGGGGCTGCCCTCCAAGCACGCCGTGGCGGTGACCTCGGTGGCGGAATCTCTCACCTGTCTGGTGGGTCTGCTGGCCTACCTGGTCGCCGGCAAGAGCATTGCCTGGGGCCTGGCCATGCCTCTCATGTTGGGCGCCCTGCTCTCCGTGCCCATGGCCACGGTGACCGTGAGCCGGGCACGGGAATCCACCCTGCGGGGACTGGTGGGTTGGGTCACCCTGGCACTGGGAGCCGTAGCGGTGATCAAGCTTTTCTCCTGAGCTGAGACAGGAGAACGGGTGCTGGCGGTCGGATCCTCCTCCCCGGCCGCCGCCACCCGCCCATGTACCCAGGCCTGAGCCTCAATCCCGAAAGTTCTGAAACTGCAGGGGCACCTCGGTGATGGCCTTGCGCAACAGGGTGATGCACTCCTGCAGGGTGTCCCGCTTGGCGCCGGAGACCCGTACACTGTCCCCCTGGATGCTGGCGGTGACCTTGAGCTTGGCATCCTTGATCTGCTTGACGATCTTCTTGGCCAGCTCCGTCTCGATACCGTTCTTCACCGTGACCTGACGCTTCACCTTGTTGCCGGAGACCTTCTCCAGTTTTTCGGCCACATCCAGACTGCGTACATCCACACCCCGCTTGGCCAGCTTGCCGGTGAGTACGTCCAGCACCTGATTGAGCTGGAAGTCCGTGTCGGCATACAGGGTGAGGGCAAACTCCAACTGCTCGATGCGGGCGTCGCTGCCCTTGAAATCGAAGCGGTTGCCGATCTCCCGATTGGCCTGATCCACGGCATTGTGCAGCTCGGTCTTGTCCACTTCCGAGACGATATCGAATGAAGGCATGGGTTTATCTCCTTTCAGGGCATGGTTTGTAGCACAGAGGTGCGTAAAATACGGGTTTGTTTGCAATCTTCAGCGAGGTAGCCATGGCCCGCGTGACCATCGATGACTGCGTACAGCAGATCCCCAACCGCTTCGAGATGACCCTGGCCGCCGCCTATCGTGCCCGCCAGATCTCCACCGGCTCCAGTCCCAAGGTGGACCCGGACCGGGACAAGCCCGCCGTCATCGCCCTGCGCGAGATCGCCGAAGGCCTGGTGGGTGTGGAGATCCTGAAAAAGGCCCAGTACTGAAAATAGCGTCCAGACACGGGGAGCGCATGTCAGCACCGGGTTCCGATAGCGTTCTGGCCTCCCTGCCGGCCCTGCCGGCGGCCGTGGACTATCTGGACGAGGTGGACCGGGAAGACTTCCGCCGTGCCTACTTCTTCGCCGCCCTGGCCCACACCGGCCAATACCGCCAGGACGGCGCCCCCTATGTCACCCACCCCCTGGCGGTGGCCGAGATCCTGGCGGACTGGCACCTGGACGTGCAGACCCTCATCGCCGCCCTGCTGCACGACGTGGTGGAAGACACGGGCATCACCTCCGAGGTGATCGCCCAGGAATTCGGCAAGGCGGTGGCCAACCTGGTGGATGGCGTCACCAAGCTGGAAAAGATCCGCTTCGAGACCAAGGCCCAGGCCCAGGCGGAAAACTTCCGCAAGATGCTGCTGGCCATGGCCCGGGATGTACGGGTCATCCTCATCAAGCTGGCGGACCGCCTGCACAACATGCGCACCCTGGACGTCATGCGCCCGGACAAGGCCCAGCGTATCTCCCAGGAGACCCTGGAGATCTACGCCCCCATCGCCAACCGCCTGGGCCTGAATCACCTGTACCAGGAACTGGAAGACAATTCCTTCATGCACCTGCACCCCAAGCGCTACCGGGTGCTGGAAAAGGCCGTGAAGGCCGCCCGGGGCAACCGGCTGGAAGTAGTGGACAAGATCCGCAACAGCATCCTGCAAAAAATGCAGGAGGCGGGCATAGAGGCCACGGTGTGGGGCCGGGAAAAACACCTCTACAGCATCTATCGCAAGATGCACGAGAAGCAGCTGGCCTTCTCCGACGTCTTCGACATCTATGGCTTCCGGGTCATCGTCAAGGACATCCCCAGTTGCTACCTGACCATGGGGGTCCTGCACAGCCTGTTCAAGCCCATACCGGGCAAGTTCAAGGACTACATCGCCATCCCCAAGCCCAACGGCTATCAATCCCTGCACACCACCCTGTTCGGCCCCTACGGCACCCCGGTGGAGGTGCAGATCCGCACCGAGGAGATGCACCACGTGGCCGAGAACGGTGTGGCCTCCCACTGGATCTACAAGACCGGCGATACCTCCATCTCGGAAGTGCAGCGCCGCACCCACCTGTGGCTCCAGGGTCTGCTGGATCTACAGGCGGACAGCCGGGACTCGGTGGAACTCCTGGAACACATCAAGGTGGACCTGTTCCCGGACGAGGTCTATGTATTCACCCCCCGGGGGGCCATCATCTCCCTGCCCCGAGGCTCCACGGCGGTGGATTTTGCCTATTCCGTACACACGGACGTGGGCAATCGTTGCGTGGGGGTGAAGATCAACGGGGATTTCATGCCCCTGTCCACCCGCCTGCGCAATGGCGACCGGGTGGAGATCCTCACCTCGGAATCCGCCCGGCCCAACCCGGCCTGGGCCCACTTCGCGGTCACCGGCAAGGCCCGGGCCAATATCCGCAACGCCCTCAAACACGTGCACCGGGACGAATCCATCGCCCTGGGCCAGCGTCTGCTGGAACAGTCCCTGAAGGCCCTGGGCAGCGACTGCAAGAGCCTGGGGGAAGGTGCCTGGGATCGCCTGCACAAGGAAACCGGGCGTAGCCGGGAAGACATCCTGGAAGAGATCGGCCTGGGCAAGAAGCTGGCCTTCGTGGTGGCGCGTCAGCTCCTGCTGCTGGATGATGACCCCGATACACCATCGAAATCCGCCGCCCCCATGCTGGTGCGGGGGGCGGAAGGCGTGGCGGTACGTCTGGGCAAGTGCTGCCATCCCATCCCGGGAGATCCCATCATCGGCCAGATCAAAAAGGAAAAAGGCCTTATCATTCACACACTGGACTGCAATCAGGTGCGTCACTTCCGGGAGGATCCGGACAAATGGGTGGACGTAGCCTGGGCCGAGGACCTGGACAAGCAGTTCGATGTGAATATCAAGGTGGTGGTGGCCAACCAGCGCGGGGTACTGGCCAAGGTGTCGGCGGCCATCGCCAATGAAGGCTCGGATATCGACAACGTACACATGGAAGAAGAGGCAGGGGCCTACACCAACCTGTACTTTACCGTCAGTGTACAAAACCGCCTGCACCTGGCCCGCCTCATGCGGGGCCTGCGCAACCTCTCCGAGGTGGTGCGCATCCAGCGCCTGAAAGGACGCGAGGCCCGGGAGATGCGAGAAAGCCGCGAGCCCCGGGATTAATTCCGCCGCTGCGACGACTGGCATTGCCGCAGCATTGTTTCATCCATGTTGATCAACCCGTGTTGAGATCACTCCATGCCGACTTCACTATGAACGAGCAACAGAATCCCCCGCCCCAAACCGGCTCTCCCCAGCAGCGCATGAAAGAACTGCAGGCCATACCGGACAATCTGAAGACCGAAGCCCAGTGGGACGAGCTCATCGAGCTGGAAATCGCCATGGCCCAGGGCGGCCGCATGCTGATCAGCAGCCACAAGTCACACCCGCATGGCGGTGGGCAGGGGGGCAAGGGTGCCAAGCCCCAGGGTGGCGGGGGTGCTGGTGGCCAAGCACGCAAGACTGGGCGCAAATTTCATAAGAAACCGGCCAAACCCGCAGCTCCCGGCACCTGAAAAGGGCCAGGCCGGCGTAGCCACTTCATCCCCGCACACCGGTCGGGGAAGCAGTCAATCCCCTTGGGAAACGCTGATTTAATCCGTCATCGCGCGGAGCGAAGCGACGTGGCAATGCAGAAACTATTGATTTCGCGTGGATTCTGGATTGCCGCGCTGCGCTCGCAATGACGACAATCGATTTGTTCAGAGTTTCCCTCGGGAACCCCGGCCAGCGCCGGGGTGATGCGCCAATCAGCGCAGATAGCCCTCGTGTTCCAGTTTGAGCACGATACGGGCCACCGCCTCCTCCACGCTGAATTCCGAGGTATCGATGTCCAGCTCCGCACTTTCCGGCTCTTCGTAGGGATCCGACACGCCGGTGAACTCGGGAATCAACCCGGCCCGGGCCTTGGCGTACAGGCCCTTGCGGTCCCGGCTCTCGCACACCGCCACCGAGGTGGAGACGTAGACTTCGATGAAGCCCCCCCAGGGTTCGATTTCGTCGCGTACCGCCCGCCGGGTCTGGCGATAGGGGGCGATGGGGGCACAGATGGCGATGCCGCCGTGCTTGGTGATCTCGCTGGCCACATAACCGATACGGCGGATGTTGATGTCCCGGTGGGCCTTGGAAAAACCCAGTTCACTGGACAGGTTGCGACGCACGATGTCCCCATCCAGCAGAGTCACCCGCCGGTCCCCCATCTCCATGAGCTGCACCGTGAGGGCCCGGGCGATGGTGGACTTGCCGGCCCCGGACAGGCCGGTGAAAAAAACTGTGAAACCCTGACGGTTGCGAGGGGGATAGGCCTTGGCCATCTCTGTCAGAACTTCCGGATAGGAATACCAGTCCGGCACCCGTCCCCCCTGCATCATGCGCCGGCGCAGCTCGGCGGCATGCATGCGCAGCACCCGGCTGTCCGCCGGCACGGCCTCCTCGGGCAGAAACTCGTCCTGCTCCTCCACATACACCATGCGCGGGAAGGGCACCAGTTCCACCCCCAGGTGCTCCTGGGCGCGAGACAGGGTGACCGTGTCCGGGCCAGCCAGGTCCTGGCCCCGGCGCCGGTCACCGCCATTGACCCCCTCTCCCCCCACGATCAGATGAGTACAGCCATGGTTGCGGGCAATCAGGGCCTTGTACAGCACCTCCCGCTGTCCCTCGGGCAACTCCATGAGGGGACTGACGGAGAGCAGGGTGGTGGGGCCCGGGAAACGCGGCTGCAGGGCCTGGCAGGCCCGGATACGGCTGAAATGGGTGGCATCATGCACCGGATCCGAACCCCCGGACACCTGGATCAGTAGGTTGGCCTCCCGCTGTACCGCGGAGCGCAGGAAGAACTCGAAATGCATGCGGTGCATGGGCTGGCTGGGCATCACCCCCAATACCCGACGCCAGCCCCGCTTGGCGAACTGGGCCCGGGTCTCCGCCGGCGTCAGGCGCAGGGGCAGGAAGTCGTGCCGGGGTGGCAGGGCCACGCCCTCCACCCGACCGGCCACATAGTATTGCCCGGCCTGGGCCAAGGGTTCGGGCAGAGGCAGCCCGGCATCCCGGGCCCGCTGCATCTCACCTTCCGGGTCTGCCGGCCAGACCTCGCTGACATGCAGGACGGCAGGCATGAAGCCTTCCGCGTCCCGCAGGGCCACCTTGTTGCCCGGCTGCAGGGACTGGGCCAGCTTTTCGGGCACCGGCAGCAGCACGGGCCGAGGCCAGAAACGCCCATCCGCCAGTTGCATGCGCTCCAGCACGCCATCCAGATCCGCCTTGCCCATGAAGCCGGTAAGGGGGGCCAGGGCACCCGTGAGGATCAATTCCAGCTCGCAGAGCTGGCGCCAGTGCAAATCAATGGAAGGAAAGCCCATGGCCTCCTTTTTCAACGCCTCGGCCCGGTAGGCATCGCACAACAACAGGGGCAGTTCACCCCCATAGGGGGAAATCAGATTTTCCATGACAAGACTCAGACAGGTTTGGGGTAGGTTTCGAAAAAGGCGGCCACGAAGTCCGCGATACGGGCTTCGGGCAGGACATTGATGCCGGCAGCGGCCTTGCGCCCCCCGCCGGTCTCGAAGCGCTTGCACAGCTCATCCGCTCTGCTGCGGTCGTTCAGGGGGGCACGCACGCTCACCACGTAATGCCCCTTGGGGGAACGGCTGAGCAGGGCATGCGCGCGCTGGGGGTGAGCGGTGGCCAGCTCATTGGCATAAACGCCGCTGATCCGCCGGGCCCAGGGTGCATCGGGCAACACATAGACCGCCCCCGAGGCCCGGGCTTCACTGGCTTGCACCTGCCTGGCCTGGGCCATGTCGGCGGCATAACCGGCCTGCAAGGTACGGAATTCCGGGGCCTCGCGGATGAAGGCGAAGGGGTCCGCGTAGGCATGCAGGCGGCTATATAGCTCGGCGGGATGGAAATACAGATCCGCCAGGCTGTCGCCATAGCCGTTGTAGTTGAGGCACTCGCCCAACTCCCGCAGGTCCTCCAGGGCGTCATCGGACAGGCCCAGGGGTTCGGCCGCCTTGCGGGCGGCGGCATGCAGGTTGTCGCCAAAGGTCGCTGTCACCGCCCAGGGCCGGTAGCGCCCCCCCAGCTCCCGATCCACCAGCAGGCTGGTGCAGACCTCGGCCGAGGTATCGATGGTGGCGTGAAAATTGGGGTGTCGGGGCAATTCTCCCGGATTGTGGTGGTCGAACCAGCGCACCCGTACCCCCCGTTGCAACAGTTCCTGCAGGGCGGCAGCGTTCTTCTCCACGGCGATGTCCAGGGCGGTGATGGTGTCCCCGGCCTGGGCGTCGATGCGTTTGAGCAGGGCGATATCCCGCTTCACGCCGGTGACCAGCACCGTTTCCAGAGGCTCGGCCAGGCGCAACTGGTGCAGGGCGCACAGACCATCGGCATCGCCGTTGAAGGCGTCGTAATGGGTCACGGGTAATGCACTCCCTAGGGTTTTTTCCAATCAGGGCCGGCCATCCGGGCCAGCCCCCTCCTGTACGCCCATAGGCGTGATCGGCGCACTGCGCCTGGATCTTGAATCCCGCGCCTTCACAATACCTGGGCGGCGTAATCCGCCAGACGGGAGCGCTCGCCCCGGGCCAGGGTGACATGGCCGTTGTGGGGCCAGCCCTTGAAGCGGTCCACCACATAGGTCAGGCCCGAAGAGCCTTCCGTCAGGTAGGGGGTGTCGATCTGCGCGATATTGCCCAGGCACACCACCTTGGTGCCGGGACCGGCCCGGGTGATCAGGGTCTTCATCTGCTTGGAGGTGAGATTCTGGGCCTCGTCGATGATGACGAACTTGTTGAGGAAGGTGCGGCCGCGCATGAAGTTGAGGGATTTCACCTTGATGCGGGCGCTGATCAGGTCCTTGGTTGCTGCCCGGCCCCATTCCCCTGCCTCGTCATCGGTCTTGTTGAGCACGTCCAGGTTGTCCTCCAGGGCCCCCATCCAGGGGGTCATCTTCTCTTCCTCGGTACCAGGCAGGAAGCCGATGTCCTCCCCCACGGGCACCGTCACCCGGGTCATGATGATCTCGCTGTAACGCTTCTGCTCCAGGATCTGGGTCAGGCCCGCCGCCAGGGTGAGCAGGGTCTTGCCGGTGCCCGCCTGGCCCAGGAGGGTGACGAAGTCGATGTCCGGATCCATGAGGGCGTTGAGGGCGAAGTTCTGCTCCCGGTTGCGCGCGGTGATGCCCCACACGGCATTTTTGTGATGGAAATAATCCCGCGTGGTGACCAGGGTGGCGGTGTCGCCCTGCACGGCGGTGACCATGGCCTGGAAGGGATTGGCGCCTTCCTGCCAGACGAACTGGTTCACCAGCATGGCGGCGCACAGGGGACCGGTGACCCGGTAATGGGCGCGACCGTCCTGCTGCCAGGACTCCATGCCCTTGCCATGCCTGTCCCAAAAATCCGCCGGCAATTCCAGCACCCCGGAATAGAGCAGGTCCGTGTCTTCCAGGACCTTGTCGTTGTAGTAGTCCTCGGCCGGGAAGCCCAGGGCCCGGGCCTTGATGCGCATGTTGATGTCCTTGGACACCAGCACCACCTGGCGCCCCGGATGCTGCCGCTGCAGATGGGCCACCACGCGCAGGATATGGTTGTCGCCAGAGCAATAGGGCAGGTCGGGCAGCAGCCCCTTCTGCACGTGATCCGTCTGCAGGAAAAGGCGTCCCGTGGCGGCCTGGTGGCTGTGGGGGCCCAGCTCGGCACCGGCGGAGAGGTCGTTTTCCACCGGGCTGATGATCTCCTCCAGGAAACGGCTCACCTGGCGGGCATTGCGCGCCACCTCGGAGGTACCCTTCTTGTTGTGATCCAGTTCCTCCAGGGTCATCATGGGCAGGTAGATGTCATGTTCCTGGAAGCGGAACAGGGCCGTGGGGTCGTGCAGCAGGACGTTGGTATCCAGCACGAACAGCTTGTTCTGTCGGCCGGCTGAGCTGGCGCTGGTTCTGGCCCTGGTCCGGGTACCGGCTTTGTCTCTGGCCTGGGTTGGCATCGGCTTTTCCGCTTAGGAGGAGGAAGAGGCCGTGGCCAGGGTCTGCACGAATTCCAGCACCTGCGGCGCATGGCCGGGCACCTTCACCCCCCGCCAGGCCCGGGCAATGCGGCCTTGGGCATCGATGACGAAGGTGCTGCGCTTCACCCCCCGCACCTCCCTGCCATACAGCTTCTTCATCTGCATGACCCCGTACAGTTCGCAGACCGCCTCGTCCGGATCCGAGATCAGCTCGAAGGGCAGGCCCAGTTTGGCCTTGAAGTTTTCATGGGACCTGAGGCTGTCCCGGGAGACCCCGAACACCGCACAACCCAGGTCCTGGAATCCGGCATACAGATCCCGGAAATCCATGCCTTCCGTGGTACACCCCGGGGTGTTGTCCCGGGGGTAGAAATACAGCACCAGGACCCGGCCCCGGTACTCGCTCAGCCTGAAGGTCATACCGCCGGTGGCGGCGGCGCTGAAGTCCGCTGCAGGTGGAAGAGTCATACCGAAGAAGGTCCGTGGCCGGATTGGGTTGCGCACATTATCGGCGAGGCCGGAGGACAGCGGCAACCCAGGCACCCCGCCACAGGCAAGAGTCTAGCGGGTCCCCGCCGCCCCCGTATCGATGTGTGCCAGGGTCCTGCTTGCGCAGAGAAACACCCAGGTCACCAGTACGAAGGGCAGGGTCAAGGCCGGCATGCCCAGGGGTTCCAGCGCGGCGGCACAGGCGGCGGCCACGAAGGGTGCACCACGGCGGCCAACAGGGCGTAGACACTGGCAGCCCGGCCCGGCGCGAGGAACACGCTAGCCAGGGCGATGGCCACCAACACGCTGTTGAAGCCGAAGGCACCGGCACGGATGGCCGGTTCGGCAGTCCCCATGAGCCAGGCCACCAGCAGCCCCACAAGAGAGCCCAGGCAGGCAGCGACAAAAGCGCGTCGGGAGGCGATGAGCAGCCCCAGGGCAAAGAGCACACCACTGAGCACACTGCCCTGGAAGAACACCTGGCCGATGCCGCTGAACAGGCCTTCCGCCATCGTGCTCATGCTCACCACGCCCTCCACATCGGCCTGGACGGGCAGGCCTGCCGTGGGCAATTTCCCCGTGGTTAGCAGACGGCCAAAGCGGGCCGTGGCCAGGAAGAAGACCAAGGAAGTGAAGACGAAAGGCGCGGTCAGGGCCGGCAGCCGCCAGACCTTGAACATGCTCAGCATGGCGGCCATCAGCACAGTGGAACAGACCGAGGCCAGCAGCACGCAAACCCAGGTCAGGACAGCGGGTGCAAGGAAATACAGCAGGACGATGGCGGTCAGTGCGCCATTG
>CAZVNY010000010.1:0-19819 GCA_964628785.1 uncultured Thiobacillus sp. | reverse complement strand
ACAACAGGCTGGCCCCCTCGGTGACCACCCGGTCACCGTTCTTGAGACCGTTCACCACGGCCACCGTCGCCGCGTCATGGGACTCCACCGTCACCCGGCGGGAGAGGAAGCGCTCCGCGCCGTCGCGCACCCACACCGCCGCCTCTCCGGCGCCGGTCTTGACCAGGGCGCCACGGAGCAGGAGCGCGCCGGTGTGCTGACGGCGTGTGCCGGCGATCACCTTGAGAGGCTGGCCCACCGCCACCGGCGCGTCTTTCGTCTTGATGCGGAACAGCAACGGTAGAGCCTGTTCGCGCAATTGCCTGCCGGCGCCAATGAATTGCAGATCCAACACGCTTCCGCCGGGCAGGGGCGCGGTGGCCCCGGCAATGTCCGCCGCCTGAGCCGGGTCGTAGGCCAGGGCCTCCACCGCCAGGCGCGCCGGGTCCACCACCTCGAACAGGATGGCCCCGGCCTCCACCACCTGGCCGGCCACCACATGGGTCGCGGCGATTACGCCGGAAACCGGAGCGACCAGCGCTTCCGCCGTGCCGACGCTGGCGCCGATGGCGGCGCGACGCTGTTTCAGCGCTTCCCGTTCGATACGGGCGGCCTCGATCTCCTTTTGCGGCACGGCCCCTTCCAGTTGTTCGAGACGGGCCAGGCGCTTTTCGGCGATGGCTTCCTGGGCCGCCAGCTCGGCAGCGAGCGCGCGCTGGTTGCCGCGCTCGATGCTGTTGGCGGTGGGGCGCAGTCGCGCCAGTACCTGCCCCCTGGCAACCCACTGTCCCAGCGTGGGCAAGGGCCCCTCGACGCGGCCTGGCTGATCGGCCTGGACCCGGCCGCCGGCATTGGGGTCGGCGATGACCTTGCCGTTGAATTCCGCCGTCGCGGCCATGGTGGTGATCTCGGCGATGCGGTGGCGCAGGCCGATCTGGCGCTGCACCGCCTTGGGCACGAACAGGCTGCCGTCCGGTAGACGCCTGGCCGCGACCGAATCCGTGATAACGGCGGGTTTGGTCATCGTCGGGGGCGCCACGGAGGTCGATTTCGCATCCTGGCTATGGTCTTCGTCGCCATGGGCGCGGGCATGACCGGAATAAACCGCCACAAAGGTAAGCGCGGCCAAAACGATGTGGGGCACGGGCATCCGAAGCATTTGAATCATTGGGGGACTCCCTTCATGGCCTTGCGGCGGCGGGCGAGCACGAACCCCACGGCCACGAGCAACACGCTCGCCGCCCCGCCCCACACGGCCCATTCATCCCAGGAATGCACGTGTTCAACGGTGACCTCCGGCTCGGTGAGATCGAGACTGGCGGCGAGCAGATCGGCGGTGTCGCCGGCCTGGACGGAAAGGGTCAGCGGGTACTTGGCGGGCTTGGCGAAGGCGTCGCCCGGCAAGGCGTACAGCCCCGGCTCGGTCTCCTTGGCCACGGCCTTATATGTGCCGCTTTCCAGCTCGATCACGGCGCCGGTGACCGGGGCGTTATCGGCGTAACGGTCCAGATAGAGCAGTATCCGGCCGCCCGTCTTCAAGACGGTCAGCTCAAAGTCTTCGCTCTGCGCCACGGCGCGCGGCGCGATATCGGCGGGCGCAGCAGGTGCGGCATCGTGGCTGTGGTCTTCACCACCGTGGGGCCAGGCCATGGCGGGCAGGATGACCATGGCAAGCAAGGCAAATAGGCGTTTCAAGGCAGCACTCCCAGAATTTGGTTGAAACGGGAAACGGCCGCGCCAAAGGCGACCCGACGCGCGCCCAGCAGGGCGTCGGCCTCCAATGCGGCGGCGCGGATGCGCAACAGGGTGGTGACGTCCGACTCGCCCAGGGCGAAGGACTTCTCCGCCAGGCGCAGGCTGTCGGCTGCGAGCCGTTGGCGTTCGTTCGCCATGAGGTGCTGGCGCTCTGCGCTGTCGAGATCAAGATGGGCCTTTTGCACGTCAAGGTCCAGCTGCTGCCGGGCCAGCGCCAGCTCGGCATCGGCCTCGGCCAGCTCCGCGCGTGCGGCGGCGTGATCGGCACGCACCTGCGGCCCGGAGGAGAACGGCAGCCTAAACTGCACACCGAGGGCATTGCCATAGGGTTCGGCGGCATCGCCCCGCTCGCGCACCAGGCGCAAAGCCAGTTCCGGTGCTTCGCGCCGGGTGGCCTCGGCAACCTTGAGCCTGGCCTGCGTCGAGCGCACGGCGGCGTCCAACGCCGCAAGGCGCGGGTGATCCGTCACCGGTTCGTGGCGGGTGTTTCTGGATGGAGACGGCCTTTCTTCCCCGAACGCAGCGGGGGCAACCATGCCGGTGAGCTTGAGCCAGACCTGTTCCGCCGCCTTGAGGGTGAGTTCCGCCTGGCCCGTTTCAGCTTCCGCCGCAAGGCGCTCGCCTTGGGCCAGGTTGGCATCGATGCGGGAAAGATCGCCGGCCCGAAACCGGCGCAGCACGTCCGCTTCCAGCGTACGGGCGGTGGTCAGGCGGCGTCCGGCCAGGTCGAGGGCATTGCGCGCGGCGGCCAGGTTCCACCAGGCCTCCCGCACCTCGCCCGCGACTTCCAGACGCAGGGCGGCCCGGCGCGCGGCGACCCTGGCCACGGCTGCGGCGGCCTCATCCCGGCGCGCTGTCTTCTGGGTGGGTAGCCAAAGCGGCGCGGACAGTTCGACCTCCCACTCACGCCGGCCCCGGTTGCCGGTCAGGCCGTCATTAACATGCCCCAGGGTGAGGCTGGTCGGCCCCGGTGTCAGGCCGGCCGCCACCTCGCCACGGGCTTCGGCCTCCGCCGCGCGAGCGTCGAGGGATCGCGCCTGGGGGAAGCGTAGCCAGGCTTGTTCCAGCGCGGCGGCCAGGGTGTCCGCATGCGCGGACAAGGCGGGCGCCAGGGAAAAAAGCAGGCCGGCAAGGAGCCAGCCAGCCGGCCTGCGCACCGTCATTTCGCTTTGCCCATCTGCTGCATCATCATCTGCATCATGTCCATGCGCTTTTCCATCATCTCCATGCGCTTGGCCATCATGTCATCGGCGCCGGCGGCGCTTTGGCCCATCATGCCGCCACCCATCATGCCCATGCCGCCCGGGCCACCCATCATGCCCATGCCGGACCCCATCATGCCGCCCTTGCCACCGGACATCATCGGACACGAGCCATCCTGCATCATGGCTTCCATGTCCTTCATCTGGGCTTCCATGAGTTGTTTGCGCTTCTCGGGATCCTTGCTCGCACGAATCTCCATCATGCGCGCCCGCATCGCCTGCATTTTGTCTTGCGTGGCGGCGGGGGCCGCTTGAGCCGGGATGGGTGCGGCGGCTGTTTGTCCGGGGTGGTGGCCACTGTGTTCGTCCTTGGTCGCGTCGGCGGCCATCAGGGGGACGGGCATGGCCAGCGCGGCGGCCAGGGCGAGCATCAGGGTATTGCGTTGCATCGATTTCATGAAAATCTCCTGTGGGTGGAAAAAACTGTTCCTTGAGACCGCATCAACGGCCAAGTTGCAGGGCGGTGACCGTCAACGCGCCGTCCTGGCGCTCGGCCACGAAGCGGATGCGGTCGCCGGGTTTGATCTGGCTGAGCCAGATGGGATCCTTGACCCGGAACACCATGGTCATGGCGGGCATATCCAGGTTGGCCAGGGGACCATGACTGATGGTGACCTTGCCGACATCGGCGTTGATCTTCTTTATGGTGCCGTCGGCCCAGGCGGTGTCCATGGCTTGTCCGGCGGGCATGGTGTGGCCATTGTGGTCGTGGTCGGCAGCCAGTGCCTGAAATTGGGGTGCCAGGAAAAGGCCCGCGATGAGGGTGAGTGTGGTGGATTTCATGCCATTCTCCTTTCAGTTCAATAACGGGCGTAGGTTTGGGTGCCGCCATCCCGCTTCACCAGCAGGACGTCGTAGGCATCCTTGCGGTTACCCTGTTCCATACCGGGCGAGCCGATGGGCATGGCTGGGACCACCAGGCCGCGGGCGCGTGGCTTTTCCTTGAGCAAGCGCCGGATTTCCTTTGCCGGCACGTGGCCTTCCACCAGATAGCCGTTGACCTCGGCGGTATGGCAGGAACCGTGGCCGGGGGGCACGCCCAGGCGGTACTTGTGGCTCACCACGTCGTCGGTGTCATGGGCGCGCACGGTAAAGCCATTGGCCTTGAGATGGTCGATCCACTTGTTGCAGCAACCGCAAGTCGGGCTCTTGTAGACATCGATCACGGGCGAGGCCGCCCAAGCGGGCTGGATCAGGACGAAAAGCAGCAGGGTATGGAGGATGGGGGGTTTCACATTGCACTCCTTGTCGAAGACGATTCCAGTATCCGGTTTTCATCCGCACGCCAAGCTGACGCGCGGATGACATTTCCGTCATGGATGCACACGAATCCGGCCGCGCATGCCCGCCTCGAAATGCCCCGGCACCAGACAGGCGAAATCGAAATTGCCGGTGCGGGTGAAAAGCCAGACCAGTTCGCCGGCCTTGCCTGGTTCAACCGTTACGGCGTTGGGATCGTCGTGCTCCATTTCCGGGAACTTGCGCATCAGGGCCGCGTGCGCTTTCAACTCGGCCAGGGTGCCCAGCACCATTTCGTGCTTCATCTGGCCGCCGTTGACCACTTTGAAGCGGATGGTCTGGCCGCGTTTGACCCGAATCTCGCTGGGCGAGAAACGCATGTCGTCGCTGGTGGCGATCTCGATGGTGCGGTCTATTTTGGCGTGGTCACCCGGTTTGCCCAGGGCCGAGGCATGGCTCGGCGAGGCCTGGGCGGCGCTGGTGGAGAGGGCGATCACTGCGAACAGAATGAGAACGTGCTTGCGCATGGCGCTTCCTTTTGGGTCAATGGCTTTCGTGGCCAGTGGGTTTGCGGGCCTTCAGGGTGTGTTCGTCGGCGGCCGGGCCGGACTGGCGTTCGGCGCTCGGCGCGTCACAGCCCCATTCCCACGCCACCGTGCCTTGCGGATGCTTGAACCAGCCCGGATCGCGGTAGTCGCCGGGTTTCACGTCGTCGCGTACCTTCACTACCGTGAACATGCCGCCCATCTCCAGCGGCCCGAACGGCCCCCAGCCGGTCATCATGGGCAAGGTGTTGTCCGGCAGGGGCATTTCCATCTCGCCCATTTCCGCCATGCCCTTGCTGCCCATTTCCATGTAGTCGGGCACCAGCTTGCCGATGCGCTCGGTGATGTCGTGCTGGTCGACGCCGATCAGGGTGGGTACGTCGTGGCCCATGGCATTCATGGTGTGGTGAGACTTGTGGCAGTGGAAGGCCCAGTCGCCCGGTGCGTCTGCGATGAATTCGATGGCACGCATCTGGCCCACCGCCACGTCCGTGGTCACCTCCGGCCAGCGCGCCGATTTCGGCACCCAGCCTCCGTCGGTGCCGGTCACCTCGAAATCCACACCGTGCAAGTGCAGCGGGTGGTTGGTCATGGTCAGGTTGCCGGCGCGGATGCGCACCCGGTCGCCAGTGCGGCACACCAGCGGGTCAATGGCCGGGAACACCCGGCTGTTGAAACACCACAGATTGAAGTCCAGCATGGTGTTGACCTTGGGAGTGGCCGCGCCCGGTTCGATATCGAAGGCGTTGAGCAGGAACACGAAGTCCCGGTCCACGCGCATGAAGTCCGGGTCTTTCGGATGCACGACGATGAAGCCCATCATGCCCATGGCCATCTGCACCATCTCATCGGCGTGTGGGTGATACATGAAGGTGCCCGATTTTTTCATCTGGAATTCGTAGACGAAGGTCTTGCCCGGCTTGATCTGGGGCTGGGTCAGGCCGCCCACGCCGTCCATGCCGTTGGGCAGCAGGATGCCGTGCCAGTGCACGGCCGTATGCTCGGGCAGCTTGTTGGTGACAAAGATGCGGATGCGGTCGCCTTCCACGCATTCGATGGTGGGGCCGGGGCTGGAACCGTTGTAGCCCCACAGCCGGGCCTTCATGCCCGGCGCCAGCTCGCGTACGACCGGCTCTGCCACCAGGTGGAATTCCTTGACGCCATCCTTCATGCGCCAAGGCAGAGACCAGCCGTTGAGGGTGATTACGGGGTTATAGGGGCGGCCCTCCCTGGGCGCCAGCGGTGGCTGGGTGGCGGGGTCGGTGAATACGGGGGCTTCGGGCAACGAGGCCGCGCCGACGCGGGTAACCAACCCGGCACCCAAAACGGCGGCACCGGAGCGGCTGAGGAATTGGCGGCGATCCATGATTTTGTCCTTTCTCAGTGACCGCCGGCCGCTTCGGCCGCGGGCGTGCTTTTCGAGATTGTCATGGCGCCGGCGCCGCGACCGTTGAGGGTGATCTGGAGATTGCTCTCCGCTACCCAGAATTCCTTCTGGGCCTGGATGGCGGCATTGACGGCCGCCACTTGGGAGCGGGTGTCGGCGAGCAGATCCCAGACACCGATCAGCATGCCGTTGTAGCGCAGCAGTGCCTCTTCGGAGAGGCTTTTGCGCAGTGGCACGATCTCGTCCCGATAGCTCGCCGCCAGTTCATGGGCGGCGCGGTAGCCCGCATAGGCGTCGCGCACCTCCGATTCGGCGTTCACCGCCAGCTCGGCCACCCGGTGCATGGCCTGGGTGTACAGCGCCTCGGCCTTAATCGTGCGCGCCCCGCCCCAGTCGAAGATGGGCAGGGACAACTCGATTTCGTATCCCCGCGCATGGGGTTGCCCGGACACGTTGTTGTTCAAGTAGCTCACTTCCAGCACGTTGACGAAGCGGGTGGCCTTGACCAGGCCCAGGCTCTTCGCCAGTCCATCCAGTTCCCGCTTGGCCACGTCGAGATCGAGGCGACCGTCCATGGCCCGTTGCAGGACAGCTTTTTCCTCCATCAGGCTGGCGGGCAGGTCCGGCAGGCGGTCCGGCAGCGTGAAGCCGCGCTGCGCCCCGGAGAGCCCCAACACCCGCGCCAGACGTTCACGGGCGGCGCTTTCCGTCAGGCGGACGCGGGTCAGTTCGGCACGCGTTTCGGCCTGGAATAATTGTTCCCGCTGCTGGCGCTGGCGGCTGAAATTGCCCACGTCGGCCATGCGCTTGGCCAGCATCGCGCCGGCCTCGGCGGCGGCCAGCACGTCTTCCTGGTATCGCGCCGCCTGGCGAGCGGCCACGGCCTCGAACCATGCCTGGCGGGCGGCCTGGGCCAAGCGCATCACCTCTTCAGCAACCCGCAGCTGGGTGGCCTGGAAACGGCGCTGCTCGATTTCAGATCGCGTGGACAGGGTCAGCAGCCCCATCAGATCGAACAGAAACTTGCGTTCATATTCCCGCTCGCCGCCGCCTTCCAGACGGGCGAAAGTAAAGCCCGGATTGCGCAATCTTCCGGCCTGGACGAGATCGGCTTCCGCGATGCCCAGGTCAGCGAGGCTGGCTTGAAGACCGCGGTTGTTCAGGAGGGCAATCTTCACCGCGCGTTCCGCGTCGAGCTGCCCGTTCAGGAGCCGTTTCACTTCCGCTCCGGCATTTTCGCCGTCCTGTTCGGTCTTGATGGTTTGCGGGGCGATGCCCTGGCGCTCGCGTGTGATCGAGGCCACCTTGTCGAGTCCGCCGTCCTGGCTGAAGCTGGCGCAGCCAGCCAGCACGGTCGTTCCCAACAGCAACAGCGGCAGCCGGATTCGCATTCCTTTCTGACTTATGGATTGGGTCATGCCTGATCTCCATGGGTTATTCATCGGTGAGGCCATTGTTGATAAGGGCATCCGTCATGAACCTGACGGGTGGATTACAAAAATGTCAGGTTTGATTCGCCTCCCCATGTCTGTGGCAGGATGTCTCCATTGCGCAAGGAGGCATGTATGAAAATTCTGGTGGTCGAGGATGAACCCAAGACCGGTGATTACCTGAAACAAGGCCTCACCGAGGCCGGTTTCGTCACCGATCTGGCCCGCGACGGCTGGGATGGACTGGAGATGGCCAAGGCGAATCCCTACGACCTTTTGATCCTGGATGTGATGCTGCCCGGCCTCAACGGCTGGCAGGTCCTCGAAGGCTTACGTCGCGCCGGCCTGGACACGCCGGTGCTGTTCCTGACCGCGCGCGATCAGGTCGAAGATCGGGTCAAGGGCCTGGAATTGGGCGCAGACGATTATCTGGTCAAGCCCTTCGCCTTCGCCGAATTGCTCGCCCGCGTACGTACCCTGCTGCGCCGGGGGCGGGGCGGCCTGGAGCCGACCGTGCTCAAGGTCGCCGACCTGGAACTGGACCTGCTGCGCCGACGGGCGAATCGCGCCGGCAAGAAGATCGACCTGACGGCCAAGGAATTCGCCCTGCTGGAACTGCTGTTGCGCCGCCAGGGCGAGGTGTTGCCGAGATCGCTGATCGCCTCCCAGGTCTGGGACATGAACTTCGATTCGGATACCAACGTCATCGACGTAGCGGTTCGCCGTCTGCGCGCCAAGGTGGATGATGGATTCGAGCCCCGTCTGATCCATACCGTGCGCGGCATGGGCTACGTATTGGATGACAGCGAGCGTTAGCGCCGGATTGAACATCGAGAAGGATTTCATCACATGACGATCACAACGGACGAGAGCAACGAACTGTGTTTCGGTTGCGTTTACTACCCGCCCAATCTGCCTCGCCATGCCTATGAGCAGGCGGACTGGGACATGCTCCAGGCCCGCTCATGCTCGTTCGAACATGAACCGGGTGACGCGCATTGCGTGGCCACGCGCAAAACCAGTTGCACGCTTGTGGATCTGGTACCCAGGGCCTCCGCGCAATGAAGTCCCAGTCTCTGACCGCGCGGGTCAGCCTGTTATTTGGCTTGGTCGTCACCGTGGTTCTGTTCAGCCTGGGCTGGCTGGTGGCCTGGTCGGTGGATCGCCATTTCCAGGAAATGGATCGACACGAACTGGAGGGTAAACTGGCCCTGGTAACCAATCTGTTGGCCAAGGCGAACTCATCCGATGCCCTGGATGGCGTACCCAAGGAGCTGGACGACGCGCTGGTTGGCCATGATGGGCTTTCGGTCACGCTGGTCGATGCCCAGGGCAACAAATGGTTCGCCAGCCGCGACCTGGATTTCCCCTCCGAGCTTTTCCGGGCGCCATCAGACCATGGTCTGACCGTTTGGCGGGAAGGCGAGCAGGGCTTTCGCGGCCTGAAAGCGACCGTGACGACCGGCGACGGCCGCACCCTCACCGGCGCCATCGTGCTCGACATCAGCCACCACTTGCATTTCATCGACACCTTCAAGCGCGGCGTGGCCCTCGCCATGATTCTGGCTGCCCTGCTTACCGCCGGTCTGGGCTGGCTGGCCGTGCGGACCGGTTTGCTGCCCTTGCGGCAAATGATCGAACTGGCGACCGGCCTGTCGGCCAACCGCCTTGATCAGAGGCTGCCGGAATCAGGGCTGCCGCCTGAAATCCGCAGCCTGGCCGTCGCCTTCAACGCCATGCTGGAGCGTCTGGAGGACTCCTTTGTCCGACTGTCCGAGTTCTCATCCGACATTGCCCATGAACTGCGTACCCCGGTATCCAATCTGCTGACCCAGACCCAGGTCGCGCTTTCCCATCCCAGAACGGCCGCCGAGTATCGCGAAGTGCTGCAATCCAGTGCCGAGGAGTATGAGCGTCTGGCCCGGATGATCGGCGACATGCTGTTCCTGGCCAAGGCGGACAACAAGCTCCTGGCGCTTAACCATGAAAACGTGGATCTGGGCGAGGAAGCAGGAAAATTGGTCGAGTTCTACGGCATCCTGGCCGAAGAACAAGGTGTCAGGCTTGAGGTTGCCGGATCGGCCACCACGCGAGGCGACCGGCTCATGTTGCGGCGGGCCATGTCCAACCTGCTGTCGAATGCCATCCGGCACAGTCAGGCTGGCGGCACCGTGGCGATCAGACTAAGCGGAGATGCTACCCACGCCACACTGGTAGTGGAAAATCCCGGTTCAATTCCCCCCGAGCAGTTGCCTCGCCTGTTCGACCGTTTCTATACCGGAGACCCTTCCCGCCGCGCCGGTGGCGAGGGGGTCGGGCTTGGACTGGCGATTGTGCGTTCCATCATGAAGACACACGGGGGCTCAGTCGACGTCACGTCACAGCTGGGGCTTACTTGCTTTGTGCTGCGTTTGCCAGGTCAGGAAGACCAACAGTCAACCTGACGTGAAAGTCGCGGCAGCGGCTCTCGTTGCCTCCTTCAATGAGTGATCGAAGGGGCATATACCTGCCCCTCGTGGACCCAAGAGAGAAATCTTGCGATCAAGCAAAGATTCAAGGATGACCACTGGGAAGCACAATCTAATGCTCTGGATTACCCCCTAGCACGAATGCCACGTCCAGTCTGGGTCGCCCCAGCACCGCCAATTCCAAAAGGCCAGACGTTGCTCTCGCCTTTTTTACGTCTGCACACCGTGCTAGTGCTAGTGCTGGTGTTGGTTCCTGGATTCGTGCGAAGGGCGGCACCAACCCGAAAACCCTGGTTTCGGCGGCTTTCCTGCTCTCTGTGCTCTCCGTTCTCTGTGCCTTTCGTACGATCCCCAGTGTTTACGCGGGTTCCGGGCCGTGAGTCTGAACAATATATTGGGGGTCGAAGGCGACAAGATCCGTTTTGCCGATGTCCATCAAGGGTAAGCAACGTAGCCCGTTGCTCCTGACCTTGCGAGGTCGCTTGGCGTGTAAATCACGACCCAGTCTGTGTTGGGTCAACGGATGGGCTGCTCCAGCCTGCACACCCACTATTTGGTCGGCTTGGCCTCCTCCAGACGGAACGTTCTGCCATTCTGAGTCCGACACGAGCCCTTAACATCAGGTAGGTGGCTTACCCACTCGCAGTCCAGGCGATCGCCTTCCTTGGTCTTCAAGACAGCTTGACCTTCCCTGATATGCCGTCGATGGACTTTGGACATGGTGCGATAGGCACCACGGCATTCCGCGTCCAAACAACGCTCGCTATCCCATTCGCCTACATAGCGCTTGCCATCCAGCATCACTTCCATGGAATTTGGCTGCAGCCAAGTCAAAGTTAGCGTACCCACTGCCTGCGTGGTGTTTGAGTCGTCCTTGAGGGCCACGTTGGAAGAACAGCCAGCCATGGCAATCAGGGGCAGGATCAGCATCAATCGTTTCATTTCGATCTCCTTTCGATGGGTAGGTGTTGTCGGCATCAGCGCAGTACGAAGCGCACGGTCAGGGCGGGTTTGCCTGGCAGGTTCACGAGAGCCACCGCCTTGGCTCCGGTTACCTTGAACTGGCCCATGGCCTCAAGCTTGTCGCCAGCGGGCTTGAGCGCGACTTCCTGTTTCACGCCACCGGCCAGCAGGGTTAGCTTGGCGCTGGCCTTGGCGACATCGACCGGCTTGCCGTGGTCACGCACATGGAGGCGCAGGCTGTCCGGCTTGGCGACCAGTTCGAAGTCGATGTCCTTGGCCTCGGCCACCACGCCGCCGTGCAGGGCGGTGTGTTCGTGAGCATGATCGTGACCGCCGGCCGCGAAGGCGCCGTTGCTCAGTCCGAAGGCCAGGGCGGTAAGTAGATGGATAGGTTTCATGGTGTTTCCTTTCCTTGGGGGATGTGAACGAAGGTTGGCATCACAACGCCTCGGCATCGCGGTCGGCGAGCAGACGCTCGGCATCCCGGCGCCCGAACAGCCAGAACAGCGCGGGGGTGAGATATGTGTCGAGCAGGGTGGAGCTGATGAGTCCGGAGAAGATGACCACGGCCACCGGGTGGAGGATTTCCGTGCCGGGTCGTTCCGCCTCGAACAGCAGCGGGGCCAGGGCGAAGGCGGTAACCAGGGCGGTCATCAGCACCGGCGCCAAGCGCTCCAGCGAACCGCGCACGATCATCGTGTGATCGAAGTCCTCGCCTTCGCGGCGCATCAGGTTGATGTAGTGGCTGACCTTGAGGATGCCGTTGCGTACCGAGATGCCGGCCAGGGTGATGAAGCCGATAAGCGCCGCCACGGAAAGCGGCTGCCCGGATAGCCACAGCCCCAGCACCGCGCCCACCAGGGCCAGCGGGATGTTGGCCATGATCAACAACGACAGCCGCGCCGACTTGTAGCGGCTGTAAAGCACCACGAACATCAGCGTGAGCGACACGATGGACAACAGGCCGACCAGCTTCGAGGCCTCTTCCTGGGCCTGGAACTGGCCGCCCAGGGTGACGAAGTAGCCCTCGGGCAGTTTCGTGCCCCCGACCGCCTTGCGGATGTCGGCCACCACCTCGGACAGTGCCCGGCCCTGGGCGTTGGCCGAGAGGACGATGCGGCGCTTGCCGTCGTCGCGGCTGATCTGGTTGGGGCCGTCGCTATCCTCGATGGTGGCGATGCGCGACAGGGGCACGCTGCCGCTCGGAGTGCTGAACTGGATGCGACTTAAGCCCTCCACCGTGCGCGCCGATTCCGGCAGACGCATGACCAGGGCGAAACGCCGGCCGCCCTCGACGATCTGGGCGGATTTCTCGCCCTCCACCAGGCCTTGCAGCATGGCCAGGATTTGCGGCGTCGGCACGCCGTATTGCGCCGCTGCCGCATAGTCGATGCGCACCTTGATCTGGGGTGCGAGCACCTGCTTTTCGATTTGCAGGTCGGCCAGCCCGGGGATGCCGGCAAGCTTGCCGCGCAGCAGGTCGGCCTGGGCGCGCAGGGTATCCAGGTCATCGCCGTAGATCTTGATGGCGATCTGCGAGCGCACACCGGACAGCATGTGGTCGATGCGATGCGAAATGGGCTGGCCGATTTCGATGGCGGCGGGCAGGTTGATGAGGCGCCCGCGGATGTCGGCCTTGATGTCGTCCAGCGGTCGGGTCAATTCGGCGGCAGGCTTGATGCCCACGTCCAGTTCGCTGACATGCACCCCCTCGGCATGCTCGTCCAGTTCGGCGCGGCCACTGCGCCGTCCGACATGAACCACCTCCGGCACCTGGCGCACCAACACCTCGGCCTGCCGCGCCAGGGCGGACGATTCGGCCAGGGTCACCCCAGGATTCAGGCGCAGACCGATGAGCAGGGTGCCCTCGTTGAACGGCGGCAGGAAGGTGGTGGGGAAGAACGGCACCGCCACCGCCGCTACCAGCACCGCCGTAGCCCCCGCCGCCAAGGCTGCACGGGGTCGGTCCAGCACGGCTTGCAGGCTGCCGCGATACCTGGACTTGAGCCAGGCCAAGAGCCGCGTATCGCCGTGGTCGAGGGACTTCATTCGGGGAAGGAGGTAGAACGCCAGCACCGGGGTGATGGACACCGACACCACCAGGGAGGCCAGGGTCGAGACGATGAAGGCGATCCCGAGTGGCACGAACAGCCTGCCCTCCATGCCGGGCAGGGCGAACAGCGGCAGGAATACCAGCACGATGATGAGCGTGGCGTAAAGGATGGCGGAACGTACCTCCAGGGTGGCGTGGGCCACCAGCTCGATGGGATGCAGGCGATGATCAGGGTGCTTGGCCCGGTCTTCCTTAAGCCGTCGCAAGACGTTCTCGATGCCCACCACCGCATCGTCCACCAGGCCGCCGATGGCGATGGCGAGTCCCCCGAGGGTCATGGTGTTGATCGACATGCCGAAATACTTGAACACCAATGCGGTCATGAAGATCGACACCGGGATGGCGGTGAGTGCGATCACGGTCGGGCGCAAGGTGCCCAGGAAGAAGAACAGGATCACCGCGACGAACACCGAGGCGCCGATCAGCTTGCCCTTCAAGGTATCGATGGAGGCCTCGATGAAGCTGGCCTGGCGGAAGGTGACACGGGGCTCGGCCATGCCCGCTGGAAGTCCCTGCTTGAGCGAGCCCAGGGCGTCCTCGATGGAGCGGGTCAGCCCGATGGTGTCCGCCGTGGGCTGTTTCTGGATGCCCAGGATCACCGCCGGGCGGCCCTCGAATCCGGCGTCGCCGCGCTTGATGGCCGGGGCGAAGGTCACCTCGGCGATCTGGCGCAGCAGGATGGGTTGGCCGCTGCGCGCAGTCAGCGCCAGATTCTTCAGGTCTTCCAGGCGCGAGGTGCGGCCCAGATTGCGGATCAGATATTCCCGGCCGTTGAGTTCCAGGAAGCCCCCCGACGAGTTCGAGGAGAAGCCGCGCAGGGCGCCGTCGAGTTGGTCGTGATTGACACCCAGTTCCGCCATGCGCACGGTATCCGGCTGCACCTGGAACTGGCGCACCTCGCCGCCGATGGGGATGACCTGCGCGACGCCGGGGATCGCCATGAGGCGAGGCCGGAGTACCCAGTCGGCGTATTCGCGCACCTGCATGGGGGTGATCTTTCCCGTGTCGATGGGGATGGCGATCTGCATGATCTCGCCCATGATCGAGCTGATCGGCCCCATGCGCGGCGTCACCCCATCGGGCAGACCTTCTTCCATGGAGGTGAGGCGTTCCGAGACCATCTGCCGCGCCCGGAAGATGTCGGTGCGCCAGTCGAAGGTGACGTAGATGAAGGACAGTCCGGCGCTGGACACCGAACGCACGCTCTCCACCCCAGGCAGGCCGTTCATGGTGGTCTCCAGCGGGAAGGTGATGAGTTGCTCCACCTCCTCCGGGGCCATGCCGCCGGCCTCGGTCATCAGGGTGACGGTGGGCTTGTTGAGGTCGGGAAAGACGTCCACCGGCGTCTGCATCAGGGTGAATGCGCCGTAGGCCATCACCACCAGGCTGGCGATGATCACCAGCAGCCGGTTGGTCAGGCTGTTGTCGAGTAGCCACTTGAACATGATGGCGCCCCTACCTGACCTGATTGACCAGCGTCGCGCCACGCACCACCACCCGGTCGCCCGCCTTCAGGCCGGTGGTCACCGCCACGTTCGCACCGTCCAGGGGTTCCACCGTCACCGTGCGCGGTTCGAAGCGTTCCGGCGCGGTCTTGACCCAGACGATGGCCTGGTTGGCCGGGTTTTTCACCAACGCCGCCGCCGGCACGCGATAGCCCTGCACGGTGCTCCGGGTCAACGCGAAAACCTTGACCGGCTGGCCCAACGCCAGATTGGCCAAGGCATTGCCCTCGCCACGGAACATCAGGGGCAAGGCCTGTTCGCGCAGGCTGCGGGCAGCGCCGACGAAGGCCAGCGGCACCCGCGCATCGCCTACCGCCAGGCTGCCGGAAACCACGTCCAAGGCCTGTGCGGTGTCGTAGGCAAGCGCTTCGACGCGCGAGCGGTTGGGATCGACCACCTCGAACACCGCCTCGCGTGCCTCGACTACCTGCCCAGCCACGGCATTGCTCATGGCGACCACGCCTGTGACCGGCGCGACCAGGGCATCGCGGTTGGAAAGTCCGGCACCCAGGGCGGCGATGCGCCCGTTGAGGCTATCGACCTCGCTCTCAGCCGCCTCGATCTCCTTTCTCGGGATGGTGTCGGCCAGTTCCTTCAGGCGGGTCAGCCGCTTCTCGGCCAGACCCTTGGTGGCACGCAATTCCGCCAGTTGAGCGGACTGGTTGGAGCGCTCGATCATGCCGGCGGACGGCACTACCCAGGCCAGCACCTCGCCTTTGTTGACCCGTTGTCCGAGGCTGGGGAAGCCGCGCGGGCCGGGCTCCAGCCTGCCGGCGATGAGGGCCTGAACCTTGCCGCCGGCATTGGGGTCCATGACCACCTTGCCGGAGAGTTCGAAGGCACGGGGCAGCGCGCCTTCCTCCACTGGCTGGGTGCGCACACCAATCTGGCGTTGCGCTGGCTTGGGCATGAAGACGCCGCCATCGGGCAGCCGCTTGGGGCCGCTACTGTTGGCGGCCGGAGAGGCGTCGCCGTGGTCGTGGCCCTCACCGGCATGGGCACCGGACACCAAGGCCAGGCAGAAGATGGCTATAAGGGCGAGCGGTTTCATGCGGCACCTCCCAAGCGTTGGCTGCGAAGGCGACGGATCAGCGCGGCCAGGCCGGCCAGTGCCGCGCCAGCGATGGCGGCCCAGAGGGCGTATTCCTGCCAGCCATGGGTATGCGCGGCCTCGGCAGCTTCGGCTTCGGCGTGGATATCAAAATCGCCAGCCAGTAGGTCGGCCTCCTCACCGGCATACACGGTGGCGGCAACCGGGAATTCCCCCGGCGTGAGCGGCTTGGCCAGGATGGCCTCGAATTCCCCTTCACCGTGGACCTTCACTGGCACCTTGATGCCGCCGAGTTCCAGTTCGAGCTTGGCGTCCTTGACCGGGCTGTTGTCGGCGGCATGGTCGAGCCAGAGGGTCAGATGTTTGCCGTCGAGCACGCCGACCAGTTCGAAGAGATCGGACGTGGCGGCAAAGCGCGGCAACGTGGAGCCGGCAGTGGCGGCGGGGGCGTCGCCATGGTCGTGTCCATCACCGGCCCAGGCTGGCGAAGCGACGGCCAGGCTCAGGGCCGCCAGGATATGTTTGGGGTTCATGGGTGTTTCCTCCTGAATTATTCGGGTAGCAGGCCCAAGGCCTGGCGCAGGGCGGAGACCGATGCGGCCAGTTCGACGCGGGCACGGGCGGCCTCGCGTTCGGCCTCGGCCGCTTCGCCCTCGATGCGCAAACGGGTGGGCAGGTCGGTCTCGCCCAGGCGGAAGGATTTCTCGAAGAAGCCGCGCGACTCGTTCGCCAGCTGCGCCCGCTGCTCGGCGGCAGCCAGCCAGGCACGGGCCGCTTCTTCGCGCTGACGGGCGGCGTCGATCTCGGCGGCGATGCGTTCCTGTTCGACGGCCAGTTGAGCCTCCACCTCGGTTTCCTCGGCGGTCGCCGTGGCGACACGGACGCGCTGCCGGCTGTCGGAGCCGAAGGGGATGCGCACGCCCAGGGTGAGGGTGTTGGACCAGGCATCGCCCGCAGCCGCACGGTCGCGGGTTGCAGCCAGGCGTAGTTCCGGGTTGGCGCGGCTTTGCACACCGGCCAGGTTGCGAGCGGCGCGGGCCGTCTCGACACGGGCGGCCATATCCTTCAAGAGCGGATGTACGTCCCCCTCGTTGGCTTGGGATGGGGTGGGTTCGGTGGCAGCGGATACAGCACCATTCACCGTTACGCCCGTAAGGCTGCGCAGGCGCTTGGCCGCTTCGGCCAGTGCCCCGCGTGACCGCGCGACTTCGGCGACGGCCCCAGCCACGGCGGCGTCGGCCTGGTGCCCATCGGCCCGCGACAGGTCGCCCGCCTTGACCCGCCGGGCCACGTCGGCGGCCAGCCGTTCGGCGTTTTGCCGGCGGGCCTCGGCGGCCTCCAGATCGATACGCGCCAAGGCCAGGGACCACCAGGCCTCGCGTACTTCGCCCGCCGTACGCAGTTGTGCAGATTCCAACCGCCATTCCAGCGCGGCGCCTTCGACTTCGGCCAGGGCGCGTTGACCGGCCCGCTCGCCTGGCAACCAGAGCGGCATGGCGAGGCCGACCTCGTATTCCCGGCTGCCCTGGTCGTGATTGAGCTGGTCGGTTTTGTAGGAAACATCCAGGCTGGGCGGCTCCGCCAGCCAGCTGTCGGCCGTCTGCCGACGTGCGCCGACGGCATCGCGTCGCGCCCTGGCGGCACGCGCCTCCGGCTGACGTGCCCAGGCGGCCTTGAAGGCCTGTTTGAGAGTTGGAGACGTTTCCACAGCCTGGGCAGGGGGAATCAGTGCGGCAAATGGGATGGCCCATGCCAGCAGCCAGAGGGAAGCACTTCCCCTAAAGCGGAACACAATGTTCATTTGAAGCCTCGTCCTGATGCGGCCGCCCACGTCGAGGGCAGCCGGGAATAACGCAAATACTTACGTCAAATCCGGCGAGGTAATCGCGACAACGAGGGAATCGAGGGACGCGCCAACCTGCCGGAGCTTCAGGCGAGGTCGACTAGAGGGGGGCGAAACAGGGAGCTTGGCGGCGGGGTGGGCAGGAAGGCCCGGTAAGCCATGGCAGCACGGACTTGCGAAACCGGAAGCATGGGCGAATCGGCGTCGATGACGGCTTGCGCGAAATGCGCGTGGCAACTCGGGCAGTCGGCATCGAAATCGCTATTGCCGGAATCGCTGTCCGTTTGGGCAGCGCTGGCCTGATGTTCATGCGCGTGGTGGCCGATGTGCTGCTGGGCTGGACCATCCGTTTCGTGCAGGCAATAAGCTGCCACCGCCGCAGTGGTCCACTGCAGCGGCAGGATAAGCAGGAAAAGGATGGCTACAAGCTTGCGCATGTCGGGGAAGCTAACACAGCGCGCGCGTGCCGCACAACCGCAAGACCTGGGTGGCTATCAGGGTGGCGGGCATGGCCAGGGCGAACATCAGGGTATTGCGCTGCATCGATTTCATGTCCCCCGTGGGTAGGAAAAGTCGCTCATTGAGACTGCCTCAGCGGCCGGGTTGCAGCGCGGTAATCGTTAAGGCGCCATCCAGGCGTTCCACCACGAAACGGATGCGGTCGCCGGGTTTGACCTGGTCGAGCCAGGCGGGATCCGTAACCCGGAACATCAAGGCCAAGGCGGGCATGTCCGGATTGTCCGGATCCAGGTTGGCCAGTTGGGCCAGGCGCACATTGCTGACGGCGATCTTGCCGATATTGGAGTTGATTTTCTTCACGGTGCCGTCGGTCCAGACCCTGTCCTTGGCTTGTTCGGCATGCATGACGTGGCCGTTGTTGTCGGCGGCCAACACCGGAAGTTGGGGCGCCATGAAGAGGCCCGCAATAAGGGTGAGCGTGATGAATTTCATGCCGTTCTCCATTCAGTTCAATCATAAGTTTGGGCATTACCATGGTCCATGGCGGAGAAATTTCCGCCCTATTGGAAGCGGGGGTTACCCCCGCTTCGCTGTGCATTTGCTGACCCGGAAACTGGGGGTTAATGCAGAGGAACAGCCAGAACCAACTCGGCACGCGCGTGCCGCACAACCGTGACCGAGGCCGTCAAGGCCAGAGTCGCCATCACGCCCGCCACCAGCAGATCGGGCCAGGCCGAGCCGGTGCCGAATACGCCTAGGGCGGCGAGGGCCACCGCCACGTTGCCGATGGCGTCGTTGCGGCTGCACAGCCAGACGGAACGCATGTTGGCGTCACCGTTGCGCCAAGCGTAAAGCATGATCGCCACGCCGACATTGACCGCCAGGGCCAGCAGGGCCACCAATCCCATGGTCATTGGCTCGGGCGGGATGCCCAGTGAGGCGGCCCAGGCGGTCTTAGCCAATACCAGGATGCCGTAGACGCCCATAGTGACGCCCTTGACCCAGGCTGCACGTGCCCGCCAGGCCAGTCCCATGGACAGTACCGCCAATGAGAGGCCGTAGTTGGCGGCGTCCCCCGCGAAATCGACTGCATCGGCCAACAGGGACACCGATCCGGATTGCAGGCCGCCGCCGATTTCCACAAAGAACATCACGGCGTTGAGGACAAGCGCCACCCACAATACACGCCGGTAACGCGGTGACACGGCGGTACTGGAGGACTCACAACTTCCGGTGCAGGAGCAACCTGACATGGTTATGAATTTCGGTGATGAGATGGCCGCATTGAAAACCCTGGAGCCGCTCCGGGGTCAAGAGGGTAAAGTCATGTTCTTGATTTGGAGTGAGCCATGCGCATCGGTGATCTGGCGAAAGCCACCGGGGTGGATATCGAGACCATCCGCTATTACGAGAAGGCCGGACTGCTGCCCGAGCCCGGACGCGAGGCCAATGGCTACCGTGCCTACCAGCAGGCTCATCTGGAACGACTGGCCTTCATCCGTCATTGCCGGGCATTGGACATGCCCCTGGAGTCGATCCGACGCCTGCTGGATTTCGTCGCCCACCCAGAGGCGGAGTGTGGCGACATCAACCGGCTGATCGACGAGCAATTGGCTCGTGTGCAGGCGCGGCTCAACAGCTTACGCGCACTGGAGAGCCAACTTGCTGCGTTGCGGGCGCAATGCGGAGAAAACCACAGCGCACGGGAGTGCGGTATTTTGCATGAACTGGTGGCAGCGGCGCATGGGGAGGCTTGTGCATGCCACACGGAATAATTGGTGATGCGCAGACCCATCAATCTGCACGTGCGCGACGTGACC
>CAZVNY010000009.1:16782-20161 GCA_964628785.1 uncultured Thiobacillus sp. | reverse complement strand
AATCCAACCCCGAGTCGTTTCATCGAAGACCTTATGATCGTCCGGGATGTGACAACTAACCTTATCTGCCCCGATTGCCAGGCCCTGAGGGAGCTTGAAAGACGTCTCAGCGGTGGCTGGTTTTCCCTGGAGGCTGGCAGCATCCCTTGCTTCCAATAGCGGACATGGCTGCAGCCTTGGGTGACCACCATCTTGCAGGCAGAATACGGGTTTTGATCCTCTTCTTCGGCCGCCTTTTCCCGGCGGTACTGTCTGCTTATGAGCCAACCCACCACTGCTTCCCAGCCCGGGGCCGGGATGTCCAAGCCCGTGCCCAAGTTGCCCAACTGGCCTGTGCTGCGTCTGGGGTTTCGTCCCTTCTATCTGGGTACGGCCCTGGTGGCCTGTGTCACGGTGCCCCTGTGGATTGCGGTTTTTCTTGGGCATATGCCCATGCGGCTGCCCTTCTCCGGGGTATTGTGGCATGGCCACGAAATGCTCTTCGGGTTTGGTGGCGCGGTGGTGGTGGGCTTTCTGCTCACGGCGGTGCGGGCCTGGACGGCCCTGCCCACGCCCCGAGGGCCCAGGTTGGCGGCCCTGTTTCTGCTCTGGCTGGCGGCGCGCCTGGCCGCGGTGGTAGCCCCCTACTGGCTGTTTGCCCTGGTGGATGTGGTGCTCCTGCCCGTGGTGGGGGTGATGCTGATGCGCCAGCTCCTGCTGGTGCGCAACAAGCGCAATCAGCCTGCGGTAGCCCTGCTGCTGCTCATGGCCCTGGCCAATGCGGTGTTCCATCTGGCGGTGCTGGAGCTGCTGCCCATCCCGGCCCTGTCGGTGCTGTACGCCCAGCTGGCCCTCATCGTCATGCTGATCAGCCTCATGGCGGGTCGGCTGGTGCCCATGTTCACCAAGACCGTGACCCCAGGCCTGGTGATCAACATGCCGCCCCGCTTCGAGCAGGCCGTACTCACCGTGTCGGGGGTGACCCTGGCCCTGTGGGTGCTGGGCGCCCCGGGCGTGCTGGTGCTGGTGCTGGCCCTGGTGGCGGCGGCACTGCATGCCGTGCGCCTGTGGAAATGGCATCCCGGCGTGACCCTGAAGCGCCCGGTGTTGTGGATCCTGCACCTGTCCTATGCCTGGATGCCCGTGGGCTTCCTCTTCCTGGCCCTGGCCCAGCCGGGCTGGCTGGCCACCTCCCTGGCAGTGCATGCCTTTGGCGTGGGGGTCATGGGGGGCTTCGTCATCGGCATGATGACCCGCACCGCCCGGGGGCATACGGCCCGTCCCCTGCAGCTGTCCGCCG
This sequence comes from uncultured Thiobacillus sp., assembly GCA_964628785.1. Lineage (GTDB taxonomy): Bacteria > Pseudomonadota > Gammaproteobacteria > Burkholderiales > Thiobacillaceae > PFJX01. The sequence continues at coordinate 18,882 of CAZVNY010000009.1, read as the reverse complement.
GCGAGGTGCTGGCCTATGCCCTGGTCATGCTGGCTACGGTGCTGCGGGTGTTGGTACCTGCCGTACAGCCCGACTGGTATGCCCGCGCCATGGATGGAGCGGGGGGACTATGGGCCCTGGCCTTCCTCATCTTTCTGGTGATCTACACCCCCTGGCTGATGCGCACGCGGGTGGATGGCCAGGATGGTTGAATCCAGCCGCGCGAGGCGCCCCCGGCGACTGGTTGCGGGGCCGGGGGCACCAAAACCCTACTCCTATCCCGTTGATTTATTGGCTGATGGTGTTTTAATGAGCACATCGGGCCGCAGTCTGCGCCCGTTTTGTCTTCGTTTTCAAAGAGGCCCAACATGAATATCAGCACCGTGACCGAACTCGATGTACGCGCCATCCCGCCCCAGGACCGGCATGCGCAGATCTTCGACAAGCTGGATGCCCTGAAGGGGGACGAGTGCCTGCAGATCGTCAACGACCATGATCCGGTCCCCCTGCGCCTGCAGCTGGAATCCCGGGCCCCGGGCCAGTACCAGTGGGTGTATCTGCAATCCGGCCCGGAGCACTGGCGTATCCAGATCAGCCGCATGGACGCCGGTAGCAAGGCCAAGGCCGAGGATTCCTGCTGCTCCGGCGGGGCCTGCTGCGGCTGAACCAGGCCGGTCAACCGAGAAAAAGCGGGCCCCGTGCCCGCTTTTTTGTGCCCGGCGCACCCAGGACATGAAACGGCGAATCCCCTTGCACGTTGCCCTCCCGCAAGTGGGGGGCAAGGTCTCGCTACGCACGAGTTTCACATTAAAGTTGGTGGGTAGTGGGCATGCGGGCGCCGACTGCAAAAACGGGGCCATTGCGAGGTGCCGCAGGCGACGCGGCAATCCAGGGGTTTCAGGCCTGGATTAGCGTATTGCGCTTGGGATGGCGGAAAGACACTGGATTGCCGTGCTGCGCTTGGGATGCGGAAAGGGGTATGGATCGCTGCACGCACGGGGACGAAAAGGCACTGGATCACCACGGGGCTTCGCCCCTCGCGATGACGAGGTGGGGTGTGATGACGTGGATGGGTGCGATGACACTCACGCCCGTCATTGCGAGGTGCCGCAGGCGACGCGGCAATCCAGGGGTTTCAGGCCTGGATTAGCGTATTGCGCTTGGCATGGCGGAAAGACGCTGGATTGCCGTGCTGCGCTTGAGATGCGGAAAGGGGTATGTATCGCTACGCGCGAGTTTCACGCTAGCCCAGTAAAAGCTTCAGGCCGATGAGTATGGTGGTGATCTCGAAGGCCCGCTTGATCCAAGTATTGCCCTTGGTGATGGCCATGTGGCTGCCCAGGTAGCCCCCCAGGATGGAGCCGGCCAGCAGGGCGGGCATCCATGGCCAGGCCACGGTGCCCAGGATACCCAGCACCAGGGCGCCGGTGCCGTTCCAGAACAAGCCGCAGAGGATGAGGGTGTAGGCCACGGCGCGTTTGTAGTCCAGGCCGAAGTGGCGGATGAGCCAGAGGGTGAGGAACAGGCCCGTGCCGGAGGTGATGGAGCCGTTGAGAAAGCCCACGCAGAACAGGCCCAGCATGCCGATCCACAGACCCCGGCCCTGCTGGTTGCGGGGGGCGTATTCCATGCCCAGCCTGGGCTTGAACACTGAGTAGATGCCCAGGCCCAAGGTGAGCAGGCCCAGGGCCAGGATGGCGGGCCGCTCCGGCACGTGCAGGATGGTGGAGGCCCCCAGCACCACCCCGGGCAGACCCGCGCCCAGGATCACCAGGGAGAAGCGCCGTTCCAAGTGGCTTTCCTGCAGATGCCGGAAGGTGGCGCCTATGCCCAGGAAGACGCTGGCGATCTTGTGGGTGGCCAGAGCCACGCCGAAGGGCAGGCCCAAAAAGATGAGGATGGGAAACTGGATCAGCCCGGCGCCCCCGCCGGACAGGGCGGAAAGCCAGTTGGCGATGAGGGAGGCGGCAAAGAGGATGGCCTGGCCGGCCAGGTCCAGGGGCCAGTGCATGACCACTCAATGGGCCTGGCCGGTCACGCCCAGCTTGACCGGCCAGCTGATGTACAGCAGTTCCAGTCCGGCCTGGTCCTTCTCGCGGTAGATGGTGAACAGGTCGTGGT
>CAZVNY010000009.1:0-16772 GCA_964628785.1 uncultured Thiobacillus sp. | reverse complement strand
CGGCCTGGTCCACCTGTTGGATGAGGGCCTCCACGGCACCGGCCGGGGCGAAGAATTCCACCGTGGCGGGCAGGGTGCCGGCCAGCTCGAAGAAGTGATCCTCATGCAGGCCATGGCGGCCGAAGCCGGCAGCGGCGCGAAACAGGGTGCCGCCCTGGATGCCCGCCTGCCGGGCTCGGGCGAACAGCCAGTCGGCAATGCCCTGCCCCTGGAAGCGCATGCCTTCGCGCACGTAAAAGCGCACACACAGCCCGTCCATGATCAGCCTCTCACCAGGGTATAGGTCCACACCCCCAGGCCGGTCATGAGCAGGGAGCCCAGCAAGTGCAGGCCGGCTCCGCCCAGGGCCCAGGCCAGCTGACCCCGGCTGAGGAGGGTGTAGATCTCGGCGGAAAAGGTGGAAAAGGTGGTCAGTCCCCCCAGAAAGCCCGTGATGACCAGCAGCCGCCATTCCGGCGGCAGGCCGGGATGCTGGCTGAAGAAGGCGATGGCCAGGCCCACCACGTAGCCGCCGGCGAGATTGGCCGCCAGGGTGCCCAGGGGCAGGGTGGCGAACAGGGGGTTCAGCCATCTGCCCAGACCCCAGCGCAACCAGGCCCCCAGGGCGGCACCCAGACCGACGGCGAGAAAGGCGGTCATGTTTTTCGTAAAGGGGAAGAGGCAAAGGGTAAAGAGGGTTCGTCCATGCCACCCTTCCCCCCTCCGCCCTCCCCCTTCACGGTGCGGCCATCACAGCCAGACCATGAGGCCCATCTCGAAGGGATGGGTGAGCATCTCGTGGAAGGGGTAGGCGCGCACGCGATAGAGCAGACGGCCGCAGAGCTCGGGCATGAGCTCCAGCTCGAACAGGGCCTCGTCGCCTTCCCAACCCGCCGGTTTCATGGCCAGGGACTGGAGTTCCTTGCCCTGGCCGTCATGGGAGGCCCGGCCGATGAGCATCTCCACGCACACGTCTTCCGGCGCCAGGCCATTCAATCTGGCCGCCACGCGGATGTTCAAGCTTTCGCCGAACACCACCTGCTTTTGTGGCTCGTCCACCCGGCGCAGGCCTACTCCGGCCCAGGCCTGACGAACCTTGGTCTTCCAGGCCGCCAGGGACTGGGCTGCCGCAAAGCCGCCTTCCGAATAGCGCCGCCACTGGCGGGAGGCCGGGGCATAGAATTTGTTCACGTACTCCAGCACCATGCGGGTGGAGTTGAAGCGGGGCAGCAGCGTAGCGATGGAGCGCTTGGCCATGCCCACCCATTCGGGAGAAATACCCAGCTCGTTGCGGCGGTAATACATGGGGATGACCTGGTCCTGCAGCAGCTCGTAGAGGTCCCGGCTGTCCTCCCGGTTGCGCCGGGCGTCATCGAAGTACTCCGGCGCGGACTTGATGGTCCAGCCGTTGTTGCCATCGTAGCCTTCATCCCACCAGCCATCGGCCACGGACAGGTTGATGACGCCATTCAGGCCCGCCTTCATGCCCGAGGTGCCGGAGGCCTCCAGGGGATAGATGGGGTTGTTGAGCCAGACGTCGCAGCCTGCCACCAGGCGGCGGGCCAGACCCAGGTCATAGCCTTCCACCATGAGCAGCTTGCCTTCGAACTCGGGCCAGCGGGACACGTCATGGATGCGGCGGATCAGCTCCTGGCCAGGTTTGTCCGCAGGGTGGGCCTTGCCGGCGAAGATGAATACCACCGGCCGCTCCGGGTCAGCTACGAGCTGCCGCAGCCAATCCATGTCCTCGAACATCAGGGTGGCCCGCTTGTAGGTGGCGAAGCGACGCGCAAAGCCGATGGTGAGGACATTGGGGTCCAGGGGGTTGATGTATTTCAGCGTGCGCCGCAGATGGGCGTCGGAGCCATGGTTGCGCAGGTGCTGGTGTTCGATGCGGTGGCGGATGGAATGCAGCATCTGGCTCTTGATGGACTGGTGCACAGACCAGAAGTGGTGATCCTGGATTTCCTCGACCTTCCTCCAGAAGTCCACATCCGTCAGGCGGCGGCGCCACTCGTAGCCGAGCTTGTTGTCGAACAGGTCCTGCCACTCCTGGGCCAGGAAAGTGGGCACGTGCACGCCGTTGGTGATGTAGTCCATGGGCGACTCGTCCGGCGCGATCTGGGGCCACATATCCGCCAGGATGCGGGCGGACACGCCGCCGTGGATGCGGGACACGCCGTTGTGGTGGCGCGAGCCATTCAGGGCCAGCTTGGTCATGTTGAAATCCAGGCCGCGGCCCGCATCCCCCAGGAGCATGAACTCCTCCCGGCTCACCCCCAGGTCGGAGCAGCAGTGACTGAAGTACTCCCAGATCATCGCCTCGGCAAAGTGATCATGGCCCGCCGGCACCGGGGTGTGGGTGGTGAACACCGTGGACACCGCCACCGCCTCCAGGGCGGCGTGGTAGTTCAGGCCCTGCTTCACCTTGCGGCGCACCCGCTCCAGAACCAGGAAGGCAGCGTGGCCTTCGTTGATGTGATAGCAGGTCGGCTTGATGCCCATCTGCTCCAGGGCGCGCATGCCACCGATGCCCAGCACCATTTCCTGCTGGATGCGGGTGTTCTTGTCGCCACCATAGAGCTGGTGGGTGATGTAGCGGTCTTCCTGGGTGTTGGAGGGCAGGTCCGTATCCAGCAGGCACAGGCGCACATGGCCGATGCGGGTCTCCCAGACCTTCACCTCCAGGCGACGTCCGGGCAACTCCATGTGGATGTGCACTTCGCTGCCGTCTTCCCGCATGGCGGGGCGGATGGGCAGCTCATCGAACTCCGAATCCGTATAGGTGGCGATCTGGTTGCCATCATTGTCGATGCGCTGGGTGAAGTAGCCCTGGCGATAGAGCAGACCCACGGCCACGAAGGGCAGGCGCAGGTCCGAGGCGGACTTGCAGTGGTCCCCGGCCAGGATACCCAGGCCCCCGGAATACACCGGGAAGCTTTCATGGAAACCGAACTCGGCACAGAAATAGGCCACCAGATCCCCGGGCTTCAGGCTGATGGGCATGTCCCGGCGCAGGGGCTCGCTCATGTAGGTATCGAAGGCCGACAACACCCGGTTGTAGCTGCCCAGGAAGATGTGGTCCTCGGCGGCGTCGGTGAGGAACTCCTCGTCCACCCGCTTGAGGAAGGTCTTGGGGTTGTGGTTCACCGCATTCCATAGGCCCGGGTGCAGGCGGGCAAACAGGGTGCGGGTGGGCCGGTCCCAGGAATACCAGAGGTTTTCCGCCAACTCGGACAGCCGGGCCAGACGCCGGGGGATGCGCGGGTTGACTTCGATGACGTAGGGGGTGCCAGGTTTCATGTTTTTTTCCTTGCGATTGGCGGTGCGACGCGTGGGTCAGGCCAGGCGGATGAAATGCTCCCGGTAATACTTGAGCTCCTCGATGGACTCCCGGATGTCCGCCAGGGCGGTATGGCTGTTGGCCTTGACGAAGCCTTCCTTCAGGCCTGGCCGCCAGCGCTCGGCCAGCTCCTTGAGGGTGGAGACATCCAGGTTGCGGTAGTGGAAATAGGCCTCCAGCCGGGGCATGTAGCGGGCCAGGAAGCGGCGATCCTGGCAGATGGAGTTGCCGCACATGGGGGAGGCCCGCTTGGGCACGTAGCGGCGCAGGAAGGCCAGGACCTGTTCCTCCACGTCGGCCTCGCTCAGGGTGGCGGCCTTGACCTTGTCGATGAGGCCGGACTTGCCGTGGGTGCCCTTGTTCCAGCTGTCCATGGCATCCAGTACCGTATCGTGCTGGTGCACCACCAGCACGGGGCCTTCTTCCACCAGCTTCAGGTCCTTGTCGGTGATGATGAGGGCGATTTCGAGAATTCTGTCGTTATCGGGGTTCAGGCCGGACATTTCCATGTCCAGCCAGATGAGATGGGTAGCCACTTGCGGCATAAAAAGACCTTCCTGCCGGTCTGTCAAAACAACCGGGGCATTGTGGCACAATCGCCCCGCCCAGGTGCCGGGGCCCGGAATGGCCCGCATTTTTCAGGACTTTTTCTCGGACTTCCCGCCTGCAATCCAGCCTCCCTGCCATCAGGCACCTTTTTCACATCAGGCCCTCCAAAGACGCATGCCGTCATTTACCCAGATCTTCCTCGCCGCCGTCATCCTCAGCTTCGGTCTCAAGCTCTGGCTGCTGTTGCGCCAGATGCGTCACGTGTGGAGCCACCGGGACGCCCTGCCCACAGCCTTCAAGCAAAGCGTCTCCCTGGACGAACACCACAAGGCCGCCGCCTACACCCTGGCCAAGGCCCGCCTCGGCCTGCTGCATCTGGCCGTGGAGGCGGCCCTGCTGCTGGCCTTCACCCTGGGGGGCGGCATCCAATTCCTGCACGATGCCCTGAGCCGGCATGTGGACTCCCCCCTGCTGGCGGGCACGGCCCTGTTGCTGGCCCTGGCCTTCATCAGTGCGGCGGTGGAATTGCCCCTGGGCCTGTGGCACCAGTTCCGCATAGAGACCCGCTTCGGCTTCAATCGCCAAAGCTTTAGGGGTTACATGGCCGACCTGCTCAAACAGACCCTGCTCAGCCTGCTCATCGGCGGCCCCCTGGTGCTGCTGGTGCTCTGGCTCATGGGCATCATGGGCGGGAGCTGGTGGCTGTGGGTGTGGGGCGTGTGGATGGGCTTCAACCTGCTGGTGCTGACCCTCTACCCCAGCCTCATCGCCCCCCTGTTCAACAAGTTCACCCCCCTGGCGGACGCGGACCTGCGCAACCGCATCCAGGCCCTGCTGCAGCGTGCGGGTTTCAAGACCAGTGGCGTGTTCGTCATGGACGGCTCCAAGCGCTCCAGCCACGGCAACGCCTACTTCACCGGCCTGGGCAGGTCCAAGCGCATCGTCTTCTACGACACCCTGTTGAACCAGCTCTCGCCGGAGCAGATCGAGGCGGTGCTGGCCCATGAGCTGGGCCACTTCCACCATCGCCACATCCTCAAGCGCATCGTCTTCATGTTCCTGCTTTCCCTGGGCCTGCTGGCGGTGCTGGCCTGGCTCAAGGACACGTCCTGGTTCTATGCCGGCCTGGGGGTTGCCAGTGCCACGGATGCCACGGCCCTGGCCCTGTTCTTCCTCGCCCTGCCGGTATTCCTGTTTCCCTTTACGCCCTTCATGAGCCTGTATTCCCGCCGGCATGAATTCCAGGCGGATGCCTTTGCCGCCCGTCACAGCCAGCCGGCCCACCTCATCAGCGCCCTGGTGCGCCTGTATCGCGACAACGCCACCAGCCTGACCCCGGACCCCTTGTATTCCCTGTTCTACGACAGCCACCCCAAGGCCGTGGAGCGCATTGCAATACTTGAGCGTTATACTAGGGTATGTTCATTGCAGCCGGCATGACCGGTTTTTTAGAGGAGTAGGACCATGAAAAGACTTGCCATCATTCTCGCCCTGATCAGCACCCCTGCCCTTGCCGCCCCCTTTGCCAGCGGTGATGCCGCCGCAGGCAAGGCCCTGGAAAAGGAAAAATGCGCCGCTTGCCACGCCAGCCGTTTCGACGGTGACAGCGGCAAGATCTACACCCGCAGTGACCGCCGTGTAAAAAGTGCCGACAGCCTGGCCCAGCAGATCGGTGCCTGCAACTCCATGCTCGGCCTGGACCTGTTCCCCGAGGATGAAGCCAACCTGGGCGCCTTCCTGAACCAGACCTATTACAAGTTCCGCTGATGCAATGCCGGGAGTGGGCGCGCTGCGCGCTCATTCCTCATTCCCCATTCCTCTGTCCCCATTTCACCCCTTTCCAGCCCTTTTTCCATTTCACACACCCGTCCCCCCAACATGAGCGAAACCTTCTGCGATCTGGCCCAGGGCAAGTGCAAGCCCTGCGAGGGTGGCATTCCCCCCCTCACCGCTGACGAGATTGCCGCCCTCATGCCCCAGCTCAGCCCGGACTGGAGCGTGGTGGAAGGCAGGCTGCGGCGGGACTGCAAGTTCCCCGACCACTACATCACCATGACCTTCGTCAACGCCGTGGCCTGGATCTCCCACCAGCAGGGGCATCACCCGGACCTGGGCGTGGGCTACAACACTTGCCGGGTGGAGTACATCACCCACGCCATAAACGGTCTGTCGGAATCCGATTTCATCTGCGCCGCCAAGATCGACACCCTGTTCCAGCTTTGATGGCTGGCGGGCATTTAGCTGTAAAAACACGCAAACACCCGGGATTCCTGCGCAAGGCGGCAAGCCTGACACCTGCCTCTTCCGCTGTTGCATCCGCGCCAAAGCCAAACGGACCCATGTCCCGCCCGAGGCATGAAAACTGAGGCACGGCGTGGCCGGGTCGTCGCCAGCCACGGCCGCCATTTCCTGGTGGACGACGGTGAGACCCGCACCGAATGCATCACCCGGGGCAAAAAGGGCGGCATCGCCTGCGGGGACTGGGTACGCTTTACCCCCACCCACGCGGGCAGCGGCGTCATCGAGGACATCGAGCCCCGGCGCAATCTGCTCTACCGTTCCGACCAATTCCGCTCCAAGCTCATCGCCGCCAATCTGGATCAGGCCTTGGTGGTGGTGGCCGCCGTGCCCCTGTTCCGGGAGGAATTGCTGATCCGCTGCCTGGCGGCCTGCGAGGCGGCGGACATCCCCGCCCACATCGTGCTCAACAAGACGGACCTGGAGCAAACCCAGGCCCTGGCCGACTATCTGCAGGCCTACTCCGACCTGGGCTACACCCTGGCCAGGGTCTCCGCCCTGGGAGACATCTCGGCCCTGGAGGCCCTGTTGCAGGACAGGACCAGTGTCCTGGTGGGGGCCTCGGGCACGGGCAAGAGCAGCCTGCTCAACCGCCTGGTACCCAATGCCGGGGCCGCCACCGGGGAGATCTCCCAGGCCCTGGATGCGGGCCGGCACACCACCACCCACGCCCGCCTCCACCCCCTGCCCGGCCAGCCGCCCACCGGCTTTCTCATCGACTCCCCGGGCATGCAGGAATTCGGCCTGGCACACCTGGACGCCCAGGCCCTCATGGCCGCCTTCCCGGAGGTGCACAGCCACCTGGGGGAGTGCCGCTTCCACAACTGCCGGCATTTGCAGGAGCCGGGCTGCGCCGTGCTGGCTGCCGCCCAAGAGGGCGACATCCTGCCCAGCCGGCTGCGGGTCTTCCAGCAGCTGATGCAGGCGCGCTGAACGGAGAATGGCCAGGTACCCCAGGCCGAGCCTGGCGTGAAACTCGCGTGTAACGGGACTTCGCCCGCTCTTTGCCCCCTTTCCCGCAAGGGGGAGGGCGGGGAGAGGGAAACGTGCAAGGCGCTTCGCCTTTTCATGTCCCGGAGGGATAAATCACCATGAACATTAGGTCCCGTTCCCGAAGCGCGTCATCGCGAGGGGCGTAGCCCCGTGGCGATCCAGCGCCTCTCCCTCACAAGGAAAACGCTGATTAAATCCGTCATCGCACGGAGCGAAGCGACGTGGCGATCCAGAAGCTATTGCTTGCGCATGGATCCTGGATTGCCGCCCTGCGCGCGCAATGACGGCGATGGCTTTGTTCAGCGTTTCCCAAGGCGATGCGCCGTTTCATGCCCCGGGGTGCTGAATCGCCATGAACGTCAGATTGACCAGTGTCAAGGAGCCATGACCCCAGGGGGATAGCATGGCCCCTCTGCATCCAGCGCCCACCACCATGTCCCGTCTCTGGCCCACCCTCACCGCCGCCGCACACCGCATCCCCTTCCTGGCCGGGAGCGTCATGACCTTGCTCGCGGTGTGCTGGTGGCTGCTGGACCTGGCCAGCCGGCAGGCCGGCGGCAGTGGCCTGGCACCCCACGGCTTCGTGGGGCCCGTGTTCCATGCCTGGGTCATGCTCTACGGCATGTTCCCCTTCTTCATCTACGGCTTCCTGTTCACCGCCATGCCCAACTGGCTCAACGCCGGCAAGATCAGCCAGCCTGCCTATACGGCCACCGGCGTGCTCATGGCCCTGGGGGTGGCCCTGACGTTTTTCCTGCCCTTGCCGGGCCTGGTCCTGCATCTGTTGGGCTGGGGAGTAGGCATGGCGGCCCTTCTGCAAACCATCCTCAAGGCCCAGCCCCAGGACAAACGCCACAGCCAGCTCATCCTTGCGGCCCTGGCCCTGGGCTGGCTGGGCAATGCCCTGTTCCTGGTCTGGCTGATGAGCGGCCAGGCCGGCCTCCTGGCCTGGGCCCAGGCCCTGGGCATCTGGGCCTTCCTGGCGCCGGTCTTCCTCACCGTCTGCCATCGCATGGTGCCCTGGTTCACCAGCCGCATCGTGCCCAACTACGTGCTCATCCGGCCCTACGGCCCCCTCCAGGTCCTGCTGGCGGCCAGCCTGTTGCACGGCTTGCTGGAAGCGCTGGGTCTGCCCCAATTCACCTGGCTGGCGGATCTGCCCCTGGCGGGCATCGCCTTCTGGTTCGTCAGCCGCTGGGGTATCGCCCGCAGCTTCGGCGTGCGCCTGCTGGCCATGCTGCACATAGGCTTCGTCTGGTCCGGGGTGTCCTTCCTGCTCTTCGCCGTGGACAGCCTGGCCCGGTTCGCGGGCCTGGACTGGAACGCAGGCATGGCGCCCCTGCATGCCCTGGGGATCGGGTTTTTCAGCACCATGCTGGTGGGCATGGCCTCCCGCGTGACCCTGGGCCATTCGGGCCGCCCCCTGCAGGCGGACAGCGCCACCTGGTGGCTGATCTGGCTCGTGCAGGCCACCGCCCTGGTGCGCATGCTGCCGGACCTGCTGCCCCCCCTGCTGGCCTGGTCGGATCAGCTCGTCTTCCTGGCCGGCCTGTTCTGGCTGGCCGCCTTCGGCCTCTGGGTCTGGAAATACGCCCCCGCCTACTGGCGGCCCCGCCTGGACGGCAAACCCGGCTGAGACCTCAGCTGGGCCGGGCTTGGCGCGCAGGGTTTAATTCCGTCATAGCGAGCGTAGCGAAGAGATCCAGGGCCTTTTCCCCAAGCCAAGCGCAGCCAGGCACAAGCCTTTACACCCCCGGATTGCCGTGTCTCCTATGGCAACTCCGTCACCCAACTGGATTGCCGCGTCGGCTGCGCCTCCTCGCAATGACGTAGAAGGGGCTGTGCCCCTCGCGATGACGTAGATGTTGGTGATTTTGAGCCGGCGCCCGCCGGGATTGTTACGGGCGCAGCAAGCCGGCTTCCACCTGCTCCCGTTTTGCCTTGTCCAGCAGCAGTTCCACCAGGGTGAGGGCGAAATCCATGGCCGTGCCCGGGCCCCGGGAAGTGACCACCTTGCCGTCTATCACCACCGGTTCCGCCAGGTAGGTGGAGCCGGGGGGCTGGATCTTGTCGATGAAGCCTGGATAACTGGTGGCCTTGCGCCCGTCCAGCAGCCCCACCTGGGCCAGGGCGATGGGGGCGGCACAGATGGCCGTGGTGTACTTGCCCGCCCCGGCCATGCGCTTGAGCAGGGCCTGGATGCGGGCATCGTTCTTCAGGTGCTCGGCCCCGGGCATGCCCCCGGGCAGGGTGATCATGTCGAAGTCCTGGTCCTGCACTTCATCCAGGCTGGCGTCGGGCTGCACCCGCATGCCCCGGGCGCCCTGGACCAAGCCGGGCTCCAGGCCGGCGGTGACCACTTCGATGTCCGCCCGGCGCAGGATGTTGACGATGGTGGTGGCCTCCAGGTCTTCAAAACCCGGGGCCAGGGGTACGAGTACGCGGGGCATGGTCATGTCCTCCTCAAAGGTTCAACAGGCGGTCCGCCTCCAGGGCGGCGCGCTCCGCGCAGTCGCCGATGGACAGACCGTTCATGTAATTGCCCACCAGGGCCAGGGGCTGCCCCTGCAGCAGGGCATCCACCTCCGCAGCCCGGCGGGGGTGCTCCACGCCAGGGGCCGGCAGACGGTTGAGGGCCTCGGTGACGTGCAGGAAATCTGCCGGGGCCACCTTCAACAAGGTGGCGATGCGCTCCAGCTTGGCCTCGCGATCCAGACGCCCGGGGCGGAAGTGGAAGGTGAAGCCCCGCCAGTTCTCGTGGGGTACCGGGTCCCGGGTCACCACGGACCAGAAGTCGTCGTCCGCGCCGATGAGACCGGCCACCGGCGGGAGTTTGCAGGCCTCCCGGGGCAGCACCACCGCCAGGGCCTCGCTGCTGGCCATGGGAAAGCTCTGCAGGATGCGGGCCACCTCGGGATGGGCCTCCGCCAGCAGGGCCGCCGCCGTATCCACGGGTACGGCCAGGACCAGCTGCCGGCAGGTCAGCTCTTCCTCCCCCAGGCTCAGGCTGAAGCCCGTCGCGTTGCGCTGCACCCCCCGCACCGGGGCATCCAGGCGCATCTGGAAGGGCGCGCCCTGGGTCAGGGCCTCCAGCAGGCCCTGGAGTCCGCCTTCGAAGGTGAACTTGCGCATCACCTTCTTCATGCGGGGCTTGCGCCGGAACAGCCATTCCGCCGGGAAGCTGTCCGCCGGCTGGGACAGCACGGCGGCAAAGGCGGGGGCCAGCAGATTGCGGTAGTTGCGCTTGCCCAGCACGCCGCCGAACCATTGCGCCACCGTGCGCCCGCTCTTGGGCCGGCCCAGGCCGAAGGGCACGTTCAGGGCCGCTTCAAGGAAATTCAGGCGTTTGATGGGGGACTGGAGTTCGCCGTCCCGGGTGATGAAGCTGTAGCCCAGCTTCTCCCGTCGCAGCAGATCCCCCAGGCGCCCCCGGTCTTCCAGGGCCTCCAGCAGGGGGCCATAGGAGTTGTATGCCGTATGGGCCGACAACTCCAACCAGAAATCCCCGCCAGGATGCCAGGTCTGGATGCAGCCCCCCAGGCGGGAGGCGGCCTCCAGCAACAACACGCTGCGCCCGCTTTTGCTCAGGCGGGCGGCAGTAACCAGACCGCTGACGCCCCCCCCTACGACGATGCAATCGAATTCGTTCATGGTTCTGACCTCATGGCATCAACCTTAAAGCGCCGCCCGTGCCCTGACAATGCCGACCGGCGACGGTCCTGGGGAATCTCCCTCAGGAAACGCTGAACACGTCCCTTGTCGTCATTGTGAGCGCAGCGCGGCAATCCAGAATCCATGTGAAATCAACAATTTCTGGATCGCCACGTCGCTTCGCTCCTCGCGATGACGCATTCAACCAGCGATCCCCTCAGCCTTCCTCGTTGAAACGATGCAGCAAACGCCGGTCCCGTTTGGTGGGCCGGCCCCGGATCTGCCTGGCCGGCTCCTGGGCCAGCCGGCGCAGCTCCATCTGTTCCTGACGGGCAGCCACGCTGTCCGGGTCCTCCTCGTACAGCTGCTGGGCCACGGGGGCCGGTCCCCGCTGCGCGCTCAGGGCCCGCACGGTGAGCACCCAGACCAGTTCGCCGATGTGGATCTGCAAATGGTCGCCGGGGCGCAATTCCCGGCTGCGCTTGCAGCGCTCCCCGTTCAGGTGGACCCGTCCCCCCTCCACCGCCTGCTGGGCCAGGGCGCGGGTCTTGAAGAAACGCGCCGCCCACAGCCATTTGTCGATGCGCATGGCGGTTGTGTCGTTCCAATGCTTGCCGTCCTGCATTGGTGCATCATAACGTGACTGCGGCCTTTCCCTCCCAGCCCACGCCATGTTCCGCCCGATTGTCCCCCTCGTTGCCCGCGTTACCCGCGCCCTCTCCCTGGCTCCCGCCCTGCTCCTCTCCTTGACCCTGGCGGCCTGTGCCCAGCTGCCGGCGGACGCACCTCCCATCGGCCAGCTGCGCGTCCTCACCCCCCTGGAGATCCCTGCCGGGGCCGCCAGCCTGCGCCTGCAGTACGGCCAGCCCGTGGCCTTCAATGCGGTGCAGGAGCAGGACCCCTTCTGCGTCTTCGAACTGGATACGGTGAGTGACTGGCCCCAGGCCGTGGTCCCGGCCCGTTTTGCCATCCTGGACATCCGCCGCAGCGTGGAGACTTTCGCCGGCATGCCCCTCATGTCCGCGGTCTTCTTCCAGGTGGGCCTGGGCCGGGGGGATGGCCCCAGCCAGCTCTATTACAAGACCGCCTTCCTCCTGGCCCCCAACCCCCAGGGGGCCCGCAGCCTGACCTGCATGAGCAACCAGTACATGCCCGGCATCGCCATCATGCGCCACCTGACCCTGGCGGAGATCCGCTCCGCCCTGGGCCAGCGCATGACCCTGGACCTGGATGGCCTGTACTGAAAACCCCCTCTGGCACCAGGTCCATGACCGGCTCCTGGCCGCCTTCGGGCCCCAGGACTGGTGGCCCGGGGAGACGCCGTTTGAAGTCATGGTGGGGGCCGTGCTCACCCAGAACACGGCATGGAGCAACGTGGAAAAGGCCATTGCCCGGCTGAAGGCCGCCCAGGCCCTGAGCTGCGCCGCCATTCTGGCCCTGGACCCGGAGGCACTGGCGCAGCACATCCGCCCTGCGGGCTATTACAACGTCAAGGCCCGGCGCCTACAGGCCCTGTGCCGCTTCCTGCAGGAGGCCGGCGTGGCGGAGGACCCCGCCGACCTGGCCGCCGCCTTCCCCCGGGACGAGCTGCGGGCCCGCCTGCTCGCGGTGCACGGCGTGGGGGAGGAAACCGCGGACTCCATCCTGCTCTACGCCCTGCATCTGCCCAGCTTCGTGGTGGATGCCTATACCCGGCGCATCTTCGGACGGCTGGGCCTGTTGGCGGGGGATGAGCGCTATGCCGACATCCGGGCCTGCTTCCAGCGCCGGCTGTCCACCGACGTGACCCTGTACAACGAATACCACGCCCTCATCGTCAGCCTGGGCAAGGCCGTCTGCCGCCCCAAACCCCGCTGCGAGCTCTGTCCCCTGGCCCCGGCGTGCCCCCGGACCGGGGTCCGGTACTGAGACCTGCCCGCCGCCCTGACTTACAATGCCGCCCTGTTGAGCATTCCCAGGGCCCCCGCGCATGACCGAGTATCTGGCCATCACTGCCTCCGGCGAAGACCAGGTGGGCCTGGTGGAGCGTTTCACCAGCCGCATCCTGGATAGCGGCTGCACCATCCGGGTGGCCCGCATGACGGTGCTGGGCGGCGAATTCGGCATGCTTATGCTGGCCGCCGGCCCCTGGCATGCCCTCAGCAAGCTGGAAGACCGCATGACCAGCCTGGGGGAGGAACTGGGCCTGAGCATCGCCTACAGGCGCACCCGCTCCCGGGAACCGGGCAGCCCCCTGGTGCCCTATCGCATCAACGTGGTGTCCATGGATCAGCCCGGCATCGTGCACAAGCTGGCGGAGTTCTTCGCCCGCCAGGGTATCAACATCGAGGACCTGTCCACCGAAAGCTACATCGCCCCCCACACGGGCACCCCCATGTTCTCGGTGAACATCACCATCGGCATCCCCGGGGAGCTGCATCTGCCCACCCTGCGGGGAGATTTCTTCGATTACTGCGACAACCTGAATCTGGACGCTGTGATGGAGCCCGCACGCAGCTGAGGGCCCTGCAACCCGATGGGGCAATGACCGGGGGAAACGCTGATCAACGGGCATGACTTTTGATAGACGCCGCAAAAAATGAAAGCCATGCCCGTTTCCCTCTCCCGCTAACCCTCTCCCGCAGGCGGGAGAGGGGAGCACCAAGAAGCCGCTACGCGGCTTTCACGTTAAATGTGTCATCGCGAGGAGCGAAGCGACGTGGCGATCCAGAAGTGGTTGCTTTCACATGGATTCTGGATTGCCGCGCTGCGCTCGCAATGACGCCATGACCTGTCCTCACGAGCGGAACGAAGCGATCCAGGGCCTTTGTTCCCCATGAGGACAGCGTCCCAGTCCTTCACACCCCTGGATTGCTGCATTGCCGCCGACGCCATTGAAAAAAGCAATAACCAGCATTGAGGGATCCCGCGACGGGCAGCAAGGGTTCAGGCAATAATGGACGCTCTTATCTTTTGATCCTGTCCCGGCCGCAAGGCCCATGACCTTTTCGTACAGCCTCTTGTTCACAGCCTCTTGTCCACAGGAAGCGCCATGACCCAGACATCCACCGCCACCCTGGTTTCCTCCAGCCGCATCACCCCCGCATCCATAGCCGAGGTACGGCAGATCACCCTGGCCCTGAACGAGCCCGCCTACTACTTCCCGGAAGGCCAGAGCATCGGCGTGCTCATCCCCGGCCCCCACGCCTTCGGCAACCGGGAACACCATCGCTACTACACCATCTCCGCCTCCCGGGAGACGGACACGGGCTGCGAGCTGGAAATCCTGGTGCGGCGTTGCTTCTACATAGACGAGGTCTCCGGCGAGGAATACCCCGGCGTGGCCTCCAACTTCCTCTGTGACGCCCGGCCCGGCCAGACCATCACCCTCACCGGTCCCCATCGCAGCCCCTTCCAGGTGCCGGCAGACAGGACCCGCAACCTGCTCATGCTGAGCACGGGCACGGGCATCGCTCCCTTCCGCGCCTTCCTGCGCCGGGTGTACGAAATGGAAAAGGACTGGCAGGGCAAGGTGCGGCTGTTCTACGGCGCACGTACCGGCACCGAGCTGCTCTACATGAACGACGAGAACAGCGATCTGGCCAACTACTACGACCAGGCCACCTTCCAGGCCGTGCAGTCCGTGAGCAAGGGCCTGCTCAGCGATGCGGGGGACGCCCTGGGCCAGGGCATCGAGGCCCATGGCGCGGAGATCTGGGCCCTGGTGCAGGACCCCAAGACTCACGTCTACCTGGCGGGCATGGAAAAGGTGGTGGACAAGTTCGATGCCGTCATGGCCCAGGTGGCGGGCTCGAAAGAGGCCTGGCAGGCCGCCAAGCAAGAGCTGGTGGAAGACGGCCGCTGGTCACAGCTGGTGTATCACTGATTGCGTGGGACCTGCCGCCTTACGGCCCTTGTGTCCCAGGAAAACACTGGGCAAATCCACTGTTGTCATTGCGCGCGCAGCCGCGGCAAGCCAGAATCCATGCAAAAGCAATAGCTTCTGGATCGCCACGTCGCTTCGCTCCTCGCGATGACACATTTAACGTGAAAGCCGCGTAGCGGCTTCTTGGCACTCCCCTCTCCCGCCTGCGGGTGAGGGGTAGCGGGAGAGGGTTAGCGGGAGAGGGAAACGGGCATGGCTTTCATTTTTTGCGGCATCTATCAAAAGTCATGCCCGTTAAGCAGCGTTGCCCCAGCCTGCCTGTCCTCACCCGGCCTCTTTCCCGCCCTCTCACCCACCCTCTTCCCGGCCCTCTCACCCACCCTCTCCCCGGCCCTCTCCCGCAAGCGGGAGAGGGAGAAAAACCCGCTGCGCGAATTTCACGCCAGCACGCCTGCCGGGGCACCGGGGCCAGCAGGACTCATAAGCCCAGTTCCGCGTCGCTGGCGCTATGTCCGTACTTGTCCCGGGGCGGCCAGGGGCGCTCACGCCAATGGGGCTCCAGGGCAAAGGAAGAGCGCTGTCGCCCGGGCAGCAGGCTGCTGCCCGCGGCCCCCTTGGCGTAGTCGTAATAGAGCTTGACGACCTCCTCCCGACTCACCTGCTGGGCCGCCGGATGGGCGATGCAGGCTTCCACCCACTGGCCTACCCGCTGGTATTCCCCATCCGTGGGCAGCTTGAAGTCCTCGTAGTACTCCAGGCACCAGAAGCGCATGAACATGGGAGTGAACACCGCCTCGGCCCAGCCGAAGGTCTCGAACAGGAAGGTGCCGGAGGTGGCGTGCTGCAGCAGGAACGCGTTCAGGCGGGCGTACTGTTGCAGCATGGCCGCCTCCAGGTCGGCACGCCGGGCCGCATCCTGGTTCTTGATCCAGGCATAGCCCTGCTGGGTGAACTCCCCTTCCATGCGCACCAGCATATTCTCCACCGCCCGCCGGTAGGGGTCCGGCTGCAGCACCGGCCAATCGGCAAACACCTCTTCCAGGTAGCGCATGATCACCAGGCTCTCCTTGATGATGCGGTCCTCCCCCAGGTCCAGCACCGGCAGGGCCGTGCTGCCCCGGGTCTTCTGCAGGAGCCAGTCAGGCCGGGGCTGGGTGATGTCGATGGCCTGGAATTCCACCTGATCCCGCTTGCCCTTGAGCTCCAGCAGGATCTCCACGCGCTGGCTGAAGGGACAGATGGGGAAGTGATAGAGCACGGGCCTGTGGGTCATGGACTGCCTCCTTACGCGGTAGGTTGTTCTGTGGTGATTTGCAGGGTGATCTTCAATAGCTGGAACTCGGCAGGCTTTTGCGCAGCAAAGCCCAGCAGGACAATCAGGCGCCCCTGGCGGATGTCCGCAGTGGTCATGGTGCTGGCATCGCAGCGCACGAAATACGCCTCTTCCGGCTTCGCCCCCGCCAGCGCCCCCTGGCGCCACAAGTCCATCAGAAAATTCTCTACCGAACTGCGCACCTGATGCCACAGCCCTTCATCATGGCTTGTGAACACCGCCCAGGCCAGGCCCTGCTCCAGGCTGGCCATGATGAGCAGGGCCAGGCGTCGCACAGACACGTAGCGCCATTCCGGATCCGGGCTCAGGGTACGGGCTCCCCATACCAGAAAGCGACCATTTTTAAGCACCAGGGGATTGATGTTGCAGCTGACGAGGGATGCTTCATCCTGGGAGCCCAGTTGCAATGCCGGTTGCACCCCCGGGGGCTGGATCTCCAGATTGGCCGGGGCTTTCCAAACCCCTCTGCTGGCATCTGTACGCGCATAAATGCCCGCCAGGGCCCCGGAATTTGCCCGATCAGGCAGCCCAGACGCCCCCGGCCCCTGCAAACGGGGGAAATACAGCGCCGTATTGGCATGCTGCAGTTCCGGGTGGGCATCCAGCCAGTCCAGGGCGGCAGCCCTGTCCCGGACACTGGCCGGCATGTCCAGCGGCAGAAATGCCCGGGCATGCATACAGGCCTGCAGGGCCAGAGCATAGGCGCGGCGCAAGTCTGCATCCGGCAGGGCCGCCACCGCCGGCAGACACAAGAGGTTGAA
>CAZVNY010000008.1:0-22200 GCA_964628785.1 uncultured Thiobacillus sp. | reverse complement strand
TTCACACTGGTAAATGCCCTCTTTAAGCGAATTCAGTAATTGCCGGTGATGCCTGCTGGGGCTGTCCGCCGGGGGTTTCGTGGTGACCTACGCGGTGGCCAAGGAATGGACGCCCCTGGCCAGCGCCGGCATGGCCATCGCCCTGGTGAACACGGGCCTGTTCCTGGGTGCGGCCATCATGCAGCCGTTGTTCGGCTGGGTGGTGGATCTGGCCTGGCAGGGGACCTTGCTGGAGGGGGCCCGTCGCTATCCCTGGTGGGGCTACCGCAACGGCCTGCTGCTGTCCGCCGCCTTCGGCTTCCTGGCCCTGGCAGCGGCCTGTTTTTTGCAGGAAACCCATTGCCGAAACCCGGAGCAAAATGTGTGACACTCCCGGGCACATATCCGGGAAAGCGGATCTCGACACGCAACGTTCTGGAGGAAAGGCAAGGATGGGGCAGGAAAGGATGGGGTTTGTGTTGTTGCTGGCGCTGGTGCTCCTGGCGGGCTGCGCCACCTCCCGGGAACTGCGTCGCGCCGATGGCTGGATGACCCATGTGGTGAGCTGCGGTGGCCCCCTGCTCAGCATGGACCACTGCCTGGAAAAGGCCGGCGAGGTGTGCGCCGGGCGGGGCTACGAGATACTGGCCCGGGAGGGTGACGACCCGTCCGCCACCCGGTCCGTACCCGGCGGCGGCCTGCCCGTACTGCCCAGGACCGGGGAGGAGGCAGGCAGTTACCCGGAGCGCAGTCTGCATATCAGGTGTCGCTGAGACCCATCCGCCGGCACGCAGCCCTTGTACAACTGCATGACCATGAACGCACGCTTGCTCGTGGTGGAGGACAACCGTCCCATCCTCACCAACATCGCCGACTATCTGGCCCTCAAGGGCTACACGGTGGACTGCGCCCAGGACGGGCTCACCGGCCTGCATCTGCTGGCCAGCAATCCCTATGACCTGGTGATCCTGGACCTGATGCTGCCGGGGATAGACGGCTACACCCTGTGCCAGCGCCTGCGCGAAAGCGAGCGCCGCGCCACGCCGGTGATCATGCTCACCGCCCGGGACACCCTGGATGACCGCCTCAAGGGTTTCCGGGTGGGGACGGACGACTACCTCACCAAGCCCTTCGCCCTGCCGGAACTGGCGGCCCGCATCGAGGCCGTGCTGCGTCGTAGCCGGGGCGGCGGACAGCGCCTGCTGCAGGTTGCCGACCTGAGCTACGACCTGGACACCCTGGAGGTCAGGCGTGCCGGCCAAGCCTTGAAGATCGGCCCTACCGGGCTCAGGCTGCTGGCCATCCTGATGCAGAAAAGTCCCGCCATCGTGTCCCGGGAAAACCTGGAGAACGCCCTCTGGGGAGAGCTGCCCCCGGACAGCGACAGCCTGCGCAGCCATATCCACAACCTGCGCCAGCTCATCGACAAACCCTTTCCCCTCCCCTTGCTGCATACCGTGCACGGCATAGGCTACCGCCTGGCGGATGCAAGAGATGCAACCTAGGCAGCCTGCCCTGGCCCGGCGCATCGTCGCCGCCTTCGTGCTCTTGACCCTGCTGGTCTCTGGCCTGTTTTCCTTCCTCGTGGTGGAGGCCGTGGACCGGGCCGAGGACTATTTCGCCGAGGAGGCCCTGCAACAGGAACTAGAGGCCCTGCTGGCCGGCGAGGCCGCCGGGGAGCGGCCCCATGTCCTCCGAGGCACGCAATTGCATGTGCTCACACCGGAAAGCCGTCAGGATGTGCCGGCCTGGCTGCTGTCCATGCCGACGGGCTATCGCGAGGTCAGGCAGGACGGCGTGGAACAGCACGTGCTGGTGCGGCAGGTGGGGGAGCGACGCTATGTCCTGGTACAGGCCCTGGAAGAGTTCGAGAGGCGGGAGCAGGTCCTGCGCATCATCGTGGCCGTGGCTCTCGTCTGCAGCATCCTGGCGGCCTGGGGCATCGGTGTGCTCATGGCCCGCCGCGTCATCGCGCCGGTGACCCGCTTGGCAGGCCAGGTGCGCCACCGGGCCCAGCTCATGCCTATGGCCCCTCCCCTGGCCCCGGACTATGGCAGGGACGAGGTGGGACAATTGGCGGCGGCCTTCGATGAAACCCTGGGGGCGCTGCGCGAGGCCCTGGAGCGGGAGCGCCTGTTCACCAGCGACGTCAGCCATGAACTGCGCACCCCCCTGATGGTGATCGCCAGCACCTGTGATCTGCTTCTGGCCCAGGGTCTGGGCAACCCCAGCCAGGAGGGAAAGATCCGTCAGATCCTGGATTCCTGCGCTCAGATGCAGGAACTGGTGGTGGTCTTTCTGCAACTGGCGCGCAATCCCCAGGAAAAGGATGCCAGCGTGGACAAGGCCGGCCTGTTGCAGGTGGCCAGAGAACAGCATGCGCACTGGCGCCGGGAGGCCGGGGCCAAGGGACTGGAACTGAGCCTGCAGGCGGAGGCAGAGGACACGGGCCTCTACCCCCGGGCCCTGTTGCGCAGCGTCATGGCCAATCTGTTGCGCAATGCCATCCACTACACCGACCGGGGCTACGTGCAGATGGTGCTGCACACGGCTGGCTTCAGTATCCGGGACTCGGGCGTGGGGATACCGCCGAAACATCAGGAGCACATCTTCCAGCCCTTCTTCCGGGGGGATCCCAGCCGGGGCGATGGCCTGGGCCTGGGTCTGTCCCTGGTGCAACGCATCTGCCGACAACAGGGCTGGCACATCCGCTTTCACAGCCCGCCCACGGGGGGCTGTGAATTCCGCGTGGATTTTTTTGCCGATTGAGATTTTTTTCACATCTGCTTCACAGGGCCGGCATGCCGGGCTGACTAGATTGCGGGGCATCCCATTGCCTGGAGCGCCCCATGTCGCAGCCGAACCCTTCCCCGACCCATCTGGCCTTTTCCGATAAATACGACTGGGAACATGCCGAGGCCTATCTACGCAAGCATCAGGATGGCCTGGCACGCCGCCTGTCCCATTGGCGGGATGAGCAGGTGGCACGCCGGACCCTGGCCATGGCCGACGAACCCACCCTGGTACTGGATCTGCCCTGCGGTGCCGGCCGCTTCTGGCCCCTGCTGCTGGCCCACCCCAACCGCCGCCTCATCGCCGCCGACAACTCCCCCCACATGCTGGCCACGGCACAGGCCCACCAGCCCCAAGCCCTGTTGCCCCGCATCAGCCTGTTGCAGACATCGGCCTTCGCCATCGACCTGCCGGACAGGGCCGTGGACAGCATTTTCTGCATGCGCCTGTTGCACCACATCGGCAGCAGCAAGCACCGCCGCGCCATCCTGCGGGAATTCCACCGGGTCACCCGGGATACGGTGCTGCTCTCCCTGTGGGTGGACGGCAACTACATGGCCTGGCGGCGAGGCAGGTTGGAACAGGCCCGTGCCCGGCACCAGCGACGCGGAGAGCAGAACCGCTTCGTCCTTCCGGCCGCACAGGTGGAAGCGGAATTCAGGCAGGCCGGGTTCAGGATCCTGGGCCACGTCGACTTCCTGCCCCTGTACTCCATGTGGCGTACCTATGTGCTGCGCAAGGCCGAGCCCCGGGGAACGCGCTGATGCACCCGGTGCCAGCCGTTGCCGTCTCTGCTCGCGTCACTCCAGCCCACCCGGCTGGCGTTCCTGCCGCCTCCATGCCAATCCCAGGCTTCCGTCGGCCCGTCTCCCTGACCCTGCTCCTGGCCCTGGCGGCCCTGTGTATCTGGAGCATCTTGCGGCTCGTCCTGCTCAGCCAGCTGGAGACGGGTGCCCTGGGGCTGTACGCCGGCCTCATAGCCTTGCGCCAGGGCCTCTGGTTCGATGCGGCGACCCTGGCCTATCTCATGCCTCCTTTCTTCTTGGCCTCCGCCCTGCTGCCGGCGGCATGGCGCGGCCGGTCTTGGGTCGATGGCCTGGGCTGGGGCCTGTTGTGGCTCGCTCTGGTGCTGCTGCTGTTCGCTGCCTTGGCGGAAATCACCTTCTGGCGGGAGTTCGACACCCGCTTCAACTTCATCGCCGTGGACTATCTCATCTACACCCAGGAGGTCATCGGCAACATCCTTGAGTCCTACCCGGTGGTACCCCTCCTGGGCCTGGTCGTCGCCCTGGCCACGGGCATGACTTGGCTGGCCCACAGAAATCTGCGCTGGCGGGATACGCCGCCTGGCCGGGCCGGACGCCTTGCCCGGGTGGCCCTGGCCCTGCTCCTGCCGATGGCCAGCCTGCACTGGGCCAGCATCGAACAGATGGCCGTCACCGGTAATGCCTACGGCGACGAACTCGCGGGCAACGGCCTGTTCACCCTGGCGGCGGCCATGGGGCGCAACGAGCTGGATTACGATCGCTTCTATGCCAAGCTGCCACCGGCCCGGATGGAGGCCATCATGACCTCCCTGGACCCGGCCGACCCGCCCCGGCTCGGCCCCACGGGCCAGGAGGCCCTGCCTGCCCCCTTCAAGCGCCGGCCGAAGAATGTGGTGCTGATCTCCGTGGAGAGCCTGTCCGCCAGATATGTCGGGGCCTACGACGGCCAGGAGGGCCTGACCCCCAACCTGGATCGTCTCGCCGCCCAGGGTCTGCGTTTCGAGCGCATCTTCGCCACCGGTACCCGTACGGTGCGGGGCCTGGAGTCCCTGTCCATCGCCGTACCCCCTCTGCCGGGCCAATCCATCGTGCGCCGGCCCCACAACGGCGGCCTGGCCACCCTGGGCCAGATCCTGGGACAACAGGGTTTTTCCAGCAGCTTCATCTACGGCGGCTACGGCTATTTCGACAACATGAATGCCTATTTCGGTGGCAATGGTTACCAGGTGGCCGACCGCACCGACTTCCCCGCGGATTCGGTGGTGTTTGCAAACATCTGGGGGGTGGCCGACGAATCCCTGTACGCCAACGCCAGCCGGCAGTTCGACAGGCTGGCCCGGGAAGGCAAGCCCTTTTTCGCCCACATCATGACCACCTCCAACCATCGACCCTATACCTACCCCCAAGGGCGCATCGACATCCCCTCGCCCGGGGGCCGGCAAGGGGCGGTGAAATACACGGACTACGCCATCGGCCGATTCATCGAAACGGCGCGCAGGCAGCTCTGGTTTGCGGATACCCTGTTCATCATCACCGCCGATCACTGTGCCTCCGTGGCGGGCAAGACCAAGCTGCCCGTGGCCAAATACCATATCCCACTGATCTTCTACGCCCCCGCCCTGTTGCAGCCCGGCAGCCACGACCGGCTGGCCAGCCAGATCGACATCGCCCCCACCGTGCTGCACGTGTTGGGGCTGTCAGGTAAGGGGAGATTTGCCGGCCATTCCCTGCTGGCGCCAGCCAGGGCCGAACTGCAGCGGGCCTTCATCAGCAATTACCAGCAGCTGGGCTATTACAAGGACGACATGCTCACTATCCTGTTGCCCAGACGGCGTATCGAGACCTACCACATCGACACCCACAGCCTGGAGGCCACACCGGTGGAGGCGGATCCCAGGCTGGTGCAGGAGGCCATCGCCTACTATCAGAGCACCGCCCGTGACTTCAGGCAGGGGCGTCTGCGCAGCCAGGACCTCCAGAGGCTGGCCCAGGGGCCGGGCGCATGATCGGGCGCAAGGACCTCCTCCTGCCCCTGGCCATCGCCGGCCTGTTGCTCGCCGGGCTCCATGGCCTGGACCTGGACACGTCCCTGAGCAGGTTGTTCTTCGACCCACTGAGCCAACGCTTCCCCCTGGAACATCAGCCCATCCTGGAAAAGACCCTGCATGCCAATGTGAAACACGTGGTACGGGGCATGGTGACTCTGGTGGGGATGGCTGCCCTGCTCAGCCTGCTGTCTGCCAGGTTGCGGGTCTATAGCCGCCCGTTGTTCTTCATCCTGGTAGCCAGCCTGCTCTCCGCCGGCCTCGTCTCCAGCATCAAGCAGGGTTCCTACCAGTCCTGTCCGGAAAGGCTCACCACCTTCGGGGGCGACCGGCCCCATTTCGGCCTGCTCGACCCCATTCCCCCGGGTACACCCAAGGGCCAGTGCTGGCCGGGTGGTCATGCGGCCTCGGCCTTTTCACTGTTTCCCTTCTATCTGGCCATGCGGCACCTGGGTCACAGACGGCTTGCCCTGGGGGTACTGGGCTTCGTCCTGGCCTTCGGCATGCTGCTGAGCTGGGTACAGGTGGCCAGGGGTATGCATCTGATGTCCCACCACGTGTGGACGGCCCTGTTCTGCTGGTACGCCAGCCTGGCCATCTACTGGCTGTTCTTCTTTCGGGGGTGGACTCCCTCCGCCCGGACAATCCGGATTGCTGCCCGGAGGACCCCGGAACCGAGCAAGCCCGTGCTGGGCCTGGCGTTGAGTCGGGATGCCGGTTCGAACAGGCCACCGGGCCCTCAGGCCTGAAGACGCAAGGGAAACGCTGAACAAACCCATTGCCGTCATTGCGAGCGCAGCACGGAAATATAAATTCAATGCAAAATCAGTGTGTTATGTATCGTCACCTCGCTTCGCTCCGCGCGATGACGAATTTAATCAGCGTTTCCCAAACGCTGCAGACAGTCCCGGGCCAGGGCTTCGGCCCTGTGCGGGCTATCGGCCTCGGCATAACAGCGCAGCTCCGGGGCGTTGCCCGAGGGCCGTAGGTGCACGATCTCGCCGTTGACGAAGGTGATGCGCAGACCGTCGGTCTGGTCCAGGCCCGCCGCCTGGCCGCACAGATCCCCCAGCAGATCCTGGATGGCCTGCCCCGAGGCGGCCAATTGCTGGATGAGCGCACGGCTGTTTTCCGTGGCGAAGGCCTGCAGCCGGTCACTGGCGGTGAAGCGCGGCGGCAGGTCCCGGCTCAGGGCGGACAGGGGCACGCCCCGCTCCCGGGCCATGACCAGCAGGGCCAGGATGGGCAGCACCGCATCCCGGGTGGGCAGGGGCGCCAGGCGGCGGCCGTCCTTGTCCAGAGGGCTGCCCACCAGGAAGCCGCCATTGGCCTCATAGCCCACCACCCTGTCGCTGCCGGCGGCCAGGAGTTCCGCCATGGCCGCAATGACATAGGGCGAGCCGATGCGGGTGCGGGCCACCCGGCTGAACCAGCCACTCTTTTCCAGGGCGGTGTTGCTGCTCACCGGCGTGGCCACGGCCCGAGCTCCCAGGAACCGGGCACAGAGGATGCCAACGATGTCTCCCCGCAGCCAGTCTCCCTTTTCATCCCCCAGCAGGGGACGGTCCGCATCGCCATCCGTGGAGAGGATGGCGTCGAAGTGATGCGCTGCCGCCCAGTCCCGGGCCATTGCGGCATCTGCCGCACTCACCGCTTCCGTGTCGATGGGAACGAAGGCATCCGTGCGTCCCAGGGGGATGACCCGGGCCCCCAGGTCCTGGGCGATCTCCGTGAGCAGGTCCCGGGCCAGGCTGGAGTGCTGGTAGAAGCCCAGGGTCATGCCCTGCAGGGGCTGGCCGGGGAAGAAATCCAGGTAGCGCTGCCTGTAGCGCCGGGCGGCAGCCGGGTTGGCCCCAGGCAGGGCCTCCGTCACCACCGTGGTCGGCATGGGCAGGGCTGCGGCGTTGATGGCCGCCTCGTCCGCCTTGCTGATCTCGCCCTCGGCCCGGTAGAACTTGATGCCGTTGCGGTCGAAGGGGATGTGGCTGCCGGTGACCATGATGGCGGGGATGCCCGCTTCCTGGGCATGGAAGGCCAGGGCCGGGGTGGGGATGGCACCGCAGTAGTCCGGCAGCAGACCGGCGTGGCGAATGGCGGCGGCACAGGCCCCGGCCATGCGCAGGCTGCTGGGGCGCAGATCCAGGCCCAGGGCCACCCCCTGGCCCGGCCGGGCCCCGATGGCCTGCAGGAAGGCCAGGGTGTAGGCGAAGCAGACCGCGTCCGTCAGGTCCTCCACCCGCCCCCGGGCCCCGCTGGTGCCAAACCCCACGCCACTGGCGGCCATGATGTCTTGCGTCGTTGCCGCCTTCATCGTTGACCCTTGCGTCATGCTCATGCCGGTCTCTCCCTGTACTCAACCCAGGGGGAGGATTCTGACATCCACCCTGGAAAGTGCCAGCCCTGCAGCCATGGCCGCAGAGCCCATCCCGTCTGGCGACTGGATTACACCGCCACCGGTGCCCTGATGCCCGGGTGGGGGTCGTAATCCTGCAGGGTGAAATCCCCGTAGCGGAAGGCAAACAGATCCTGCACCGCCGGATTCAGCTGCATGTGGGGCAGGTGGCGCGGTTCCCTGGACAGTTGCAGATGCACCTGTTCCAGGTGGTTCAAATAGATATGGGCATCCCCCAGGGTATGCACGAAGTCCCCCGCTTGCAGGCCGGTGACCTGGGCCAGCATCAGGGTGAGCAGGGCATAGCTGGCGATGTTGAAGGGTACCCCCAGGAAGATGTCGGCACTGCGCTGGTAGAGCTGGCAGGAGAGCCTGCCCTCGGCCACGTAGAACTGGAAGAAGGCGTGGCAGGGGGGCAGCTGCATGGCCTCCAGCGCCTCAACGTTCCAGGCGGAGACGATGATGCGGCGGGAGTCCGGGTTGTGGCGCAGATCGTGCAGCACCTGGGCGATCTGGTCGATGTGGCGGCCATCCCGGGTGGGCCAGGAACGCCACTGGTAACCGTAGATGGGGCCCAGATCACCGTGCTCGTCGGCCCATTCGTCCCAGATGGTCACACCGTTGTCCTGCAGATAGCGGATGTTGGTGTCTCCCCGCAGGAACCACAGCAACTCGTGGATGATGGATCTCAGGTGCACCTTCTTGGTGGTGAGCAGGGGAAAGCCGGTGGCAAGGTCGAAACGCATCTGGTAGCCGAACACGGAAAGGGTGCCGGTACCGGTGCGGTCGGATTTCTTCGTACCGTGGTCCAGGACGTGGCGCAGAAGCTGGAGATATTGCTGCATGGATGGGCTCGAAAATGGAAGGAAAGGTGGGTTAACCTGAGCCTCGCGCGTAGCGAGACTTTGCCCCCTCTTTACCCCCTCTCCCGCTTGCGAGAGAGGGCAGGTTGAGGAAAAAGTGCAAGGCAATTCGCCGTTTCATGTTCCGGGGTGGTGAAGCGCCATGAATGTTGGGCCTGCCGGGTCGTGGTCTGCAGAGTAATGGGATGTCCTGCACTTGTCAGTGCAGGGCGTTCCTGCCCAGCTCGTTGAGGATGTCCAGGAGCAGCTGGCGCCCCAGGGGGCCCATGCCCTTGCCCAGGGCCTCGGCGTCCCGCTCGCCGTTCACCAGGCGGCGCATGACCCCCCCCAGGCGGGCCATGTCGCCACCGGCGCGCAGCATCTGCTCGGCCATGTTGGCCAGGGCGCTGAGGGCCTGGGCATCCCCGCGCTGCGCAGCGGCTATGAGTGCGGCCAGACCCGGGGCGGCGGCGGTGCCGTCCGGGCGTTGTTGCAGGTCCGGCAGGGTGGCCGGATTGTCCAGGCCCCGCAATACGGCATCGACGATGATGCGGTCCTCTTCGTCCAGACCCAGTTTGATGCTGTCATCCCGCCGCCCGTCGATGATCTGCCGCAGGGCCGCCACCAGGCGGGGCCAGCCCTGCTGTTCGGCCGCCTGCAGGGTGGCCATGAGCTGGGGGAGTTGCGACCGGTCCCGCAGGGCGCCCACCACGGCATGGATGAAGGGGGCGTGCATGCTCAGCACCTGCTGCACGGCATCGGGTAGTTCAGCCATGATCCTCGTCCTCCTGCAGCATGGGCTGCCAGTGTCCGTCCACCCGGGCCTCCAGGGGGCGGTAGGCCTGCTTGTAGGCCATCTTGCGGCAGTCCGCGATCCAGTAGCCCAGGTAGAGATAGGGCAGATCCATGTCTCGGGCAAGGCGGATCTGGCTCAGCACGCCATACACCCCCAGGCTGCGCCGGGGCAGTTCCGGCGCGAAGAAGGTGTACACCGCGGACAGGCCGTCCAGGAGGCGATCCACCAGGGCCACCATGACCACCTCTCCGTGCAGGGAGAATTCCAGCAGACCGCTGTCCACCCGACTTTGCAAAAGGAAGTTGCGGTATTGCTCCCTGTCGTCCTGATCCATGCCGCCGCCGGCATGGCGGGCCTGTTGATAGCGGCGATACAGTTGGAAATGGCTTTCCTCGAAGACCAGGGGGCGCAGGCGCAGGCGCAGATCCTGGTTACGTTGCTGGCAGCGGCGCTGGGCGCGGTTGGGTTCGAACTGCGCCACCGGCAGGCGTACCGGGGTGCAGGCGGCACAGTCGTCACAACGGGGACGATAGACGTGCTGGCCGCTGCGCCGAAAACCCAGGCGCACCAGCTCGCTGTACACCGTGGTGTCGATGAGGCTGCCGGGGGCCGCCACCTGGGAGCGGGCCATGCGCGCCGGCAGATAGCTGCAGGCATAAGGCGCGGTGAGATAGAACTGCAGGCGAAAGAGAGGCAGTTCCTTGAGGCTGCTCATGCCGGGGACACCTCACCACCGGCTAATGACCCCATGTCTTCGCCAGGGGCATGCTGCCGGAGGACAAAGATGGCGGGGGGCAAGGCATGGTGGCTGCACTGCCACTTGCCCACGGGCATTTCCAGGCCGGTGAGCCGAGCCAGCCGGGCGGCGAACTCCTGCCGGGAGATTTCCCTTGCCCCCAGGGAGGCCAGGTGGGGGGTGCTCATCTGGCAGTCGATGAGCTCGAAGCCCCGCTGCATGAGTTCGGCCACCAGATGGGCCAGGGCGATCTTGGAGGCATCACTGCGCCGGGAGAACATGGATTCGCCGAAGAAGGCCCGCCCCAGGGCCACGCCATAAAGCCCGCCCACCAATTCGGGTCCCGCCTCGCCGGGCATCCAGGTCTCGAAGGAATGGGCGTAACCCGCCCCATGCAGGGCGCTGTAGGCCAGCACCATGCGGGGGCTGATCCAGGTACCCCGCTGGCCGGTGCGGGGCGCGGCGCAGGCCTGCATGACCTGGGCGAAGGCGGTGTCCACGCGTACCTCATGCTCAGCCCGGGCCAGGCGTTTGCGCAGGGAGCGGGCGCATTTGAACTCCCCCGGGAAGAGCACCATGCGGGGGTCCGGCGACCACCAGAGTATGGGTTCCCCCGGGTTGAACCAGGGGAAGATGCCCTGGCGATAGGCCGCCAGCAGCCTGGGCACCGACAGATCGGCCCCTGCCGCCAGCAGGCCGTTGGGCGCTGCCAGGGCCTCGGCCACGGGGGGAAAGGAATCGTCGTGCTGCAGCCAGGGGATCACGCTTGTCCCTGGGTCCCTTTCTGGATGAACTCGATCTTGTAGCCATCCGGATCCTGCACGAAGGCGATCACGGTGCTGCCGTGCCGCATGGGACCGGCAGGCCGGGTCACCTTGCCCCCCTTGGCGGTTACCGCCGCGCAGGCCTGGTAAGCGTCGTCCACCTCGATGGCGATGTGGCCGAAGGCGGTACCCAGTTCATATTGCTCCACCCCCCAGTTGTAGGTGAGCTCCAAAACCGTGTGTTCGGCCTCGTCCCCATAACCCACGAAGGCCAGGGTGAAGCTGCCCTCGGGGTAGTCCTTGCGGCGCAACAACTTCATGCCCAGGACCTGGGTGTAGAAGTCGATGGAGCGTTCCAGGTCACCAACCCGCAGCATGGTATGCAGCATGCGCATGAAGCCGTCTCCTCGTCTCAGAATTGGAAATAGTAGCGGCCATTTTCCCGCAATCTGCGGCGGACGGCCTGCCACGCGGGAAACAGGGCCTCCACCTCCCGCCAGAAGGCCGGGGAGTGGTTGTGTTGGCGGAAATGGGCCAGCTCGTGACAGATGACGTAGTCGATCTCTTCCAGATCCGCCTTCACCAGGCGCCAGTTCAGGCTTACCACCCCCTTGGGCGACAGGCTGCCCCAGCGGGTACGGGCGTTGCTCAGACGCAGGGGCGGCGCGGCACGCCCCATGCGGCCGGCCTGCTGGGCCAGGCGCCGGGCCAGCAGATCCCGGGCCTGACGCTGGTACCAGTGGGTAACGGTCCCGGGGACCTGCCCGGCCGGGGCCATGCACACCAACCTGTCCTCCTCCAGCTGGACATGGGCCCGACCCTCCGGGGGCATCAGCCTCAGGCTGAGGCTGCGGCCCAGCCAGGGCAGGACGGCCCCCTCCTCCCAGGCGAAGCCCCGGGCACGGGCGGCGCTGCGTTTTTCCTGCAGCCAGTGCCGGTGGCTGTGCAGGAAGTGATGGATGTCCCCCAGGCCCAGGTACTGGGGGGCATGCACCACCACCTCACCGGATTCCCCGACCCGCAGGGCCAGGGTGCGCCGACGCCGGCTGCGGCGCAGCAGGAAATCCAACACCTCGCCCTCGAGTTCCAGGCTTTGCCGACTGTCCCACAAGCTACCCATGTGCCGTCTGCCCGCAAGCCCGATCTTCAAAGTGAAGCCATGGCGGTCTCGATCCAGGCCTGGGTCTCCGCCAGCACCTCCGTGGCCTTGCGACCGGCCGTGGGGATGGCCGGTCCGATGACCACGGTGATCTCCCCCGGGTGTTTGATGAAGGCGTTTTTCGGCCAGCAGCGGCCCGCGTTATGGGCCACGGGCACTACCGGCACCCCGGCCTTGACCGCGATCCAGGCACCACCGACCTGGTAGTTGCCCACCTCCCCCGGGGCCACCCGGGTGCCTTCGGGGAAGACCAGGACCCAAAAGCCCTGCTGCAGGCGTTCCCTGCCCTGGGCCTCGATCTGCTTCAGGGCCTCCCGGCCGGCGTTGCGATCGATGGCGATGGGACTGAACAGGGCCAGACCCCAGCCGAAAAAGGGGATGTGCAAGAGATTCTTTTTCAGCACGAAGGACAGGGGCGGGAAGATCTGTTGGAAGGCGATGGTCTCCCAGGCGGATTGGTGCTTGGCCAGCACCACGGCGGGCGTCTGGGGCAGGTGTTCCAGGCCCACCACGCGATGGCGGATGCCCAGTACCCAACGCGCGAGAAAGATCGCGGCCCGGCCCCACAGGGTGATGATGTGGTAACGCGGCAGACGGGGCAGGGGCAGCAGGAACAGCGCCACCAGGCCAAAGGGGATGGTGAGCAGAATCTGCAGCAGCAGAAACAGGATGGAACGCACCAGGGCCATGCTCAGAGCGTGGCCTCGATGATGGCCTGGGTGGCCTGAAACAGATCGTCATATACCGGCACGTCGGCCGGCAGCTGGCCGCTGTCCAGGGTACGCTGACCCTTGCCGGTGCGCACCAACAGGGGACTGGCCCCAACGGCCAGGGCAGCTTCCACATCCCGCAGGGCATCACCCACGGCGAACACCCCCTTCAGATCCAGGCGCAGGCGGCTGCCGATCTCCTGGAGCAGGCCAGGTTTGGGTTTGCGGCAGGCGCATTTGGAGTCGGCCGCATGGGGACAGAAAAACACGGCATCGATGCGCCCGCCTGCCTGGGCCACCAGTTTGTGCATCTTGGCATGGATGGCATTGAGGGTAGCCATGTCGAACAGGCCGCGGCCCACCCCCGACTGGTTTGAGGCCACCACCACGCGAAACCCGGCCTGGTTCAGGCGGGCGATGGCCTCCAGGCTGCCGGGGATAGGACGCCACTCCTCCGGGCTCTTGATGAACTGGTCGGAATCGAAGTTGATCACCCCGTCCCGGTCCAGAATGACAAATTTCATGGGCATTATCCCTCCGGCCCCTGGTCGGGCACCTGCTGCACTGAGGGCCTATTGTGCGCAGGGGCCGCGGCATTAGGAAGACTCTCCTGCCCACGACTCTCCTCTCCGCCGGACACCTCCACCCGGTCACGCCCCTTGTGCCGGGCCTGCTGCAGGGCCTGGTCAGCCCGCACCATCAGCTCCGCCAGGCTTTCGCCGGGCCGCCACTGGGCCACACCAACACTGATGCTGATATGGATGGCGGCATCCGGCAGGACCACGGGGGCATGCCACACCCCGGCACGGATGCGTTCCGCCTGTTTGCAGGCGGCCGCCGCGTCCATCTCCGGCAGGAGCATGGCGAATTCCTCGCTACCCACCCTAGCCAATACATCGTACTCATCCATGAAGTCGCCACAGATGCGGGCCAGGGCCTTGAGCACCTCGTCGCTGCGCAGATGTCCATAGGTGTCGGTGATCTGCCTGAAGTAGTCCACCCCCAGCAGCAAGAGACTCAAGGGCCGGCCAGCCACCTCCAGACGCCGCATATTCTGCCGGGCCAGTTCTTGAAAACGGCGCCGGTTGGTGACCCCGGTGACGTCATCGTGGTGTACCTGATTCATGAGGTCCTGCTCCAGCTTGCGCCGCACCGCCACCTCCTCCATGAGGCGCAGGTTGGCCTGGCGCAGGATCTGGGCATCACGAAAACTTTCCCGGTTCAGGCGGCTGATGCGGTGGGCCGAGATGGCACCAAACAGGTTCATGGCCAGAAACAGCAGGCTCATGATGAAGAGGAGCTTGGGGGTCAGCTCGAAGTGGTCGATCATCAGGTAGAAGAAGGCAGCGCTGCTGGTCAGGGCCACCAGCAGGGCCGGCAAATAGCGGTTGGGGATGAAGACATAGGTGCCCAGCAGCATGACCATCATGCTCATGCCGTGCCAGCCCGGATCGAAGGGGCGCAACAGGGTGATGGAGAGAAAACCGGTCATGGCCAGACCCACCACCAGGGTGGGGGTGATGCCATCCACCAGCAGGCGCCAGTAACGGTTCGCGGTAAAGGCGATGAGCAGGCCGAGACAGGTCACCAGTACCCGGGTGAAGAGCACGGTGGTATAGGGCTCCCCCTGGCCCAGCATGAGAAAGTCGGTGATGGAAAAGGCCAGGTAGAACACGGCCGCCAGGATGAAGGCGCGTCGGGTGTCCTGCACCCAGATGGGGCGGATGTGTTCCCGGAAGGCCACCTCGGTGGCCAGATCCGTGAACTCCGCAGTCACCGGGGACAGCCCGTAACGGGATACGTCCTGCAGGGAAAGGCTCATCCCGGGCCTGCGCTGGCTTACACGCTGCTCCTGCCCGCACTGCCACCCGCCTGGGTGTGGCCCTGCTGTGTACTCAACTGGGCGATGTCCGCCACCGAGTTCATGAGTCTTCCCAGCCGGGCCAGCAAGGCCAGCCTGTTCCCGCGTATCAGGGCTTCCTGAGCCATCACCATGACCTCATCGAAGAAACGGTCCACCGGCGCCTTCAGCCCCGCCAATTGGCGCAGGGCAACGTTGTAATCCAGATTGTCCACCGCCATCTCCACCCCCGGGGCCAACTCCTCCAGGGTGGCGAACAGGGACTTTTCGGCCGCCTCCGTCAGCAAGGCCGCCTCCGGTTCGGAGGCGATGGCCTCCCCTCCCTGTTCCGCCTTGCGCAGGATGTTCTGGATACGCTTGTTGGCCGCCGCCAGGGCCTCCGCCTCGGGCAGGGCACAAAATTCGGCCACCGCCTGCAGACGCAGGGGCACCCGGTCTATACGGGTGGGCGCCTGGACCACCACCGCCTCCACCTGGTCCGTGGCATGGCCCTGGTCCTTGAGGTAGACCCGCAGGCGTTCCTGCATGAACTGGAAGACGTCCACGTTCACGCTGGCGGCCAGTTGCTCCGGGTCGAAACCGGCCTTGGCTGTCACCAGCAGGTCCATCAGGTCCAGGGGCAGAGACTCTTCCATGAGTATGCGCAACACGCCCAGGGCTGCCCGGCGCAGGGCGAAGGGGTCCTTGTCCCCCGTGGGCATGAGGCCGATGCCGAAGATGCCCACCAGGCTATCCAGGCGCTCCGCCAGGGCCACGCTCAAACCGATGTTGTCGGCCGCCAGCTCGTCGCCGGCGAAGCGGGGCCGGTAATGGGCCTCGATGGCATCCGCCACACGGAGGTCCTCGCCATCATGCAGGGCGTAATAACGCCCCATGCTGCCCTGCAGTTCGGGAAACTCCCCCACCATGTCCGTGGTCAAGTCAGCCTTGGCCAGTTGGGCGGCCCTGGTAGCCAGGGCCTCGTCTGCTCCCAGTTGTCGCGCGATAGTCCCGGCCAGCTTCATCAACCGACGGATGCGCGCCCCCAGGCTGCCCAGCTTGTTGTGGTAGACCACTCCCTCCAGGGCCTCCACCCGGCTGGCCAGGGGTTTTTTGCGGTCCTGGTCGAAGAAGAACTTGGCATCCGCCAGGCGGGGCCGCACCACCCGCTCGTTGCCGCCGATGACGGCGGATGGGTCCGCTGGACGGATGTTGGAGACGATGAGGAAGCGGTTCGTCAGCCTGCCGGCGGCATCCAGCAGGGGGAAGTACTTCTGGTTGGCCTTCATGGTGAGGATCAGGCATTCCTGGGGCACTGTCAGGAATTCGGCGTCGAAGTGGCAGGCCAACACATTGGGGCGTTCCACCAGGGCCGTGACCTCATCCAGCAGGGCCTCGTCCTGGATGGGCCGCACACCACCGTCTAACCCAATGGCAACCTCTGTCAGTTGGCGCTCGATCTCGGCGCGGCGCTTGAAAAAGTCCGGGATGACCGCCCCCTCGGCCTCCATCTGGGTCTCGTAGCTATCCGCATCCTGAATGGAGACGGGATGGCTGGTGGCTTCAAAGCGGTGGCCCTCGGTGTCTCGCCCCGCCGTCAGGCCCAGCACCGAAACCGGCACTACTTCATCGCCATGCAGAACAACAAGGCCATGGGCGGGACGTACGAAATTCACCGTACTCCAGCCATCCGCCAGCTGATAGCTCATGACCTTGGGGATGGGCAGACGGGCCAGGGTCTCCTCCAGGGCCTTCTGCACCCCGGCGGCCAGGGTCGCCCCCGCCACCACCGTATCGAAGAACAGGGCCTCGGCCTTGCCATCCTGGGCGCGTCTGAGTCGGGGTAGCACGTCGGCATCCAGGCCCAAAGCCCCCAGCTTCTTCAACAGGGCCCCACTGGGTCGGCCATCCCCATCCAGGGCCACACTCACCGGCATGAGCTTGTGGGACACCGGCTTGTCGGCGGCCTGGGTCGCGACATGTGAAATATGTACAGCCAGGCGACGGGGGGAGGCAAAGGCGGTGGCCACGCTTGCGGCGGCCGTCAAGCCTTGGTTACGGAGTCCCTCGAACAGGGTGTTGGCAAAGGCCTCACCCAATTTTTTCAGCGCCTTGGGGGGCAACTCCTCGACACAGAGCTCGATCAGCAGATTGCGTGTGCTCATGCCGCCTTCTCCATCCTGGCCAGGACTTCCTCGGCCCAGGCCCGGGGGGCCATGGGGAAGCCCAGGCGGGCGCGGGAATCCAGATAGCTTTGTGCCACACTGCGGGCCAGGTTGCGGATGCGCCCGATGTACGCGGCGCGTTCGGTCACCGAAATGGCACCCCGGGCATCCAGCAGGTTGAAGGTATGGGCGGCCTTCAGAACCTGCTCGTAAGCCGGCAGGGCCAGCTGATTCTGCATCAGCAGCCTGGCCTGTTTCTCGTGGGCGTTGAAGGCGGTGAGCAGGAACTCCACGTCACTGTGCTCGAAGTTGTAGGTGGACTGCTCCACCTCGTTCTGGTGGAACACATCGCCGTAGCTCACCCCGGGGGCGTATTCCAGATCGAAGACGTTTTCCTTGCCCTGCAGGTACATGGCCAGACGCTCCAGGCCATAGGTGATCTCACCGGTGATGGGCTTGCAATCGATCCCCCCCACCTGCTGGAAATAGGTGAACTGGGTGACCTCCATGCCGTTGAGCCACACCTCCCAGCCCAGACCCCAGGCCCCCAGGGTGGGGTTTTCCCAGTCGTCCTCCACGAAGCGGATGTCGTTCTGCCTGAGGTCGAAGCCCAAGGCCTCCAAAGAGCCCAGGTATAGCTCCAGAATGTTCGCCGGCGCCGGTTTCAGCACCACCTGGAACTGGTAGTAGTGCTGCAGACGGTTGGGGTTCTCGCCGTAACGTCCGTCCTTGGGCCGGCGGGAGGGCTGCACATAGGCGGCCTTCCAGGGTTCCGGGCCCAGGGAGCGCAAAAAGGTGGCGGTGTGGCTGGTGCCGGCACCGACCTCCATGTCGTAGGGCTGCAGCAGGGCGCAACCCTGCGCCCCCCAATAGCGTTGGAGGCTGAGGATGATGTCCTGGAAAGCGGGCATGTTCAGAAAAAGATATTGGGGATACGGGATTTTAACTGTTCCCCCGGGTGAGCCACGCAATCCGGCGTAAGGCCGCTGCAAAACTGTCCTTGATCTGGCCTGGGTTGGTCGTCTAATCTGGACTTATATATCTTTTTAGGGGAAATGGCGCGACCCTTCTTCCTGGAGAAACGACATGTCACTGCACCCCTGGTCCCGCTATGCACTCTGTTTTGCGATTCTGTCGGCCCTCCTGGGGATCACACCGATCACTGCGGCGGAAGAGCTGCAGGTCGAACGCAACGAATTCACTGTGGGTGAATCGGTCCGCCTGAAAATCCCGGGTGGCATCAACCTGCTCAAGCCCAAGTGGAGTGCCAACCCCAAGGGTATCGTCAGCTTCCAGAGCAAGGATCGATCCGAAGCCGTGGTCGAGGGCATCGCCCCGGGGCGGGTTACGGTCTCGGTCCGGGTCAAGAAACTGCTGGGTGGTGACACCAGTCATGCAGCGAACCTAACCGTCAGGCCGGCCAGTCTTGGAAGTCGCTCGATTTCATCCCAGACAGCCAAGCCGCAATCGGCTTCATCCAGCCAATCCAGATCCATGCCGGATGCCTCGCGCATACAACAGATCAATGATCTGATGCAGCGTTACGATGCCGAGTTGGGCAGCATACGCAGCCTGTTCGACAAACAGGCCAACCCAAACCGTACTCCCGGCATGGGCGAGCTGACCGAGCGCAGGCTGAGCCAGATCACGGAAAAATTTTTCCACGAATTGGGCGACATGGGCCTGGGTATGCGCGACCTGCAACAGTTCAAGGATCAATACAAAACTGTCGCTGCAGATGGCCATCCGCTCTTTCCTGGTCAGGGGACCTGGGATGATCACTTTCTGGGCACCGAGCGCGCCCTCATGATGGGACGTGCCCAACTGGTGCAGCGCCTGTGGATGGAAACCCTGCAGGACACCTTCAGAGCCAACCCCGATGCCGCCGTGTT
Organism: uncultured Thiobacillus sp.; assembly: GCA_964628785.1. GTDB lineage: Bacteria > Pseudomonadota > Gammaproteobacteria > Burkholderiales > Thiobacillaceae > PFJX01. The sequence continues at coordinate 3,320 of CAZVNY010000008.1, read as the reverse complement.
CGGCGAGATAGACATCGGTTCCTGGGTGAAAATGCGTCTGGGCGATCTGGGCTTTCAGGCCGATATCGATTTTTCCAGCGCGGCCATCGATCCGGAGCTGAATCGCTCCATAGTGGAGCGTTTCGAGGGCAAGCTGCGTCGCCATACCTCGCTGGACATGGTGCGGGCGGATGCCTTGCTCACGCCCCACGGCCAGGCCACGGCGGACGTGTTCATCGGCGACTGGGGCAAGACCTTCGCCGAGCTGGACATGCTCAAGCGCTCCAAGTGGAAGGTAATCAAGGTCGAAAAAAATCCGGACGGCAGCCTGGTCCTGGACGAGAACGGCCAGCCGAAGATCCGCATGGTGGAAAAGCCTGGTACCCAACTGTTCTGGGAGGTGGCCTTCCGCAAGCTGGAAGCAGGCCAATTCGCGGAAGTGGATTTCCCCAAGATGGACCTGGCCAAGGAACCCATGCTGTCCCTGGAGATGCTGCGCCACGGCATCCATGACATCGAGCACGGTCCCTATTCGCGCGGCCAGAAGCTGATCAAGATGCTCAAATATGCCGAACGCAGCTACTTCATGAGCAAGAAGGCCGTGGCGGAGTTCGGCTTCAATCCCTATGCCGCCAACGACCCCCTGCTGGCCCAGGCGGCGGAAAAGATCATCGCCAACAAGAACGACCCGGAGAAAGTCTCGGACCTGCTGCGCGCCCTGTCCGGGGAAGAGATCACCGCCAACAACGTGGACGCGGTCACCGACAAGCTGGTGGCGCGGGCCAAGACCGCCATGCACGACAACGCCGCCCGCGCCCTGGCCTTTCGCCTCAACGCCATCGCCAGGATCGACGCGGACGCCACGCGCCAGAAGGCCGCCGAGAAGCTGTGGAGCGACCTGGGCAGCGAGCTTGGCACTTTCCGCAACACTGCCGGCGATCCGCCCAGGATCATGGTGGAGGCCCAGGACATGGCCAAGGCGGTCATGGAAGGCAAGCTGCCTCCCGCCGAACTGGAGGCCAAGGCCAACGACCTGCACAGGCTGCTCAATGAGGCCTACAAGCTGCCGGACTCGGTCATCGACCGCCTCCTCATGTCTGACAGCGTACTCAAGCTCAAGGCCTATCTGCGCAAGCTGGGCTGGATCGAAAAAGCCATCGATGATTTCACCAGCAAGGCCAAGCAAAAATTTCCCAACATGGCCAATTTCCATGCCAAGGTCATGGAGCTCAACCAACAGCTGGAGAAAACCACCGCCGGCTCCGGCCTGCTCAAGGCCGCCGACTGGGCAGACAACGCCTTCAACGTGTACGAGGCCTACCTCAACAGCAATGCCAGCGACGCCTTGTTGAACGCCTCCATCGCCATGGGTCGCATCGGCGCCCAGTCCTACATTCCCAGCCTGCAGATCCCCTTTGCCCTCTACGACAGTTTGAAGAGCGGCTCACCCAAACCCCTGGGCATGGCCGTGGCCTTCATGTATTTCCCCTTCGCCGGCCAGACCTACATGGTCAGTGGCCTGATGCAGCGAGCGGACGTGGGTATGCGCGATGCCGAGTTCTACGACGCCCTGAACAAAGTGTTGGATATCACCGAGTTCGATACCCAGGGCAAGATCACCGGCTTTCGCTTGCGCAACCTCATCGGCAAGGAGATCGACAGCGAATCCATCTCGCCCCCGGGCAACCGCCAGGCCATCGTCGATCTGTTCACCAAACCCGGCAGCACCTTCTACACCTCGCCCAATTTCCGCTACTGGTCTTCCCTGGTGCCCAGACAGGACGACCGCTTCGGCCGCTACGGGAACAAGCTGGAGAACCTGCGCCGCTTCTTCGGCCTGAGCGAAGACGTGCGCTACATGACCGTCATGCTCGAGAACTTCAAGGCCAAGAGCGATGCGATGCCCCAGGACCGGTACACGGCCCAGCGCCAGGCCGCCCTGGAAAAGATGGAGGCGCAGCTCACCGAAGCCATCTGGATGGCCATGGCCGACATGTTGGAATCCTCTGCCCGCTCGGTGAACGTGGCCGCGCTGGAGGCCAGGGTGAAAAAGTTCGAAGACGAGCTGAACCTGAGCGACATTGACCTGGGCAGGAACAAGGCCCTGACCGCCAGGATCAAGCAGGAAATCCGTCAGAATTCCAGCCTGCTGAGCGGAGAGAATCCCTATGCCGTGGCCCTGATCTACGACAGGTACATCAAGGCCTACGAGCAGGTCGCGGCCCTGCGCAAGCAGATCGTGCTGGAGGTCTGGAGCAGCGGTTTCGGCATCGACTACGTGGCGGCCCAGGGCAAACCCATGAAAGTGCTGCTCTTGGGCGGCAAGATCGGCGCGCCGGCCCTGTCCGGTGACCCGGACAAGGACGTGGAACTAGCCGAAAAGACCCTGGCCGCCCATCGGGTCCGCGCCGAGAACCTGCGTGCCGATCTGGCCACCGCCCTGGGCCGCGCCCTGGATCCGGTCGGGGACAAGGATCACCTCAAGACCCTGGGGCAGATCGGCCTGGAATGGGAACACCTGCTCGACGACTGCGCAGACCGCGCGGCACCCAATTGCGAGGCGAGCGTGCGTAGTGCCCTGCAACAGCGGGTCAAGCTCTACAAGGACTATCTGGCCAAGCTCGAAGGGGAACTCGCAGAAGGAAATGAGAAAAAAGCAGCGGCAGATCGTCTCTGGCAGGAAGGAACAAAACACTTTGATCAAAAGGAATGGACAGAGGCCCTTGGCAAATTCAAAGAGAGTCTGACCTATGTGCACAATGAAAAAAGAACCAAATATGTAGCCGATTTAGAAGCTACGTATGCTCAGGCTCAAAAACTTAAAGAAGAAGGGACCAGCCTAGAAAAACAGAATAAATCACCGGAAGCCATTGATCATTACAAAAGGAGTCTGAAGGTTTGGCCGGACAAGACTCTTGAGGAACATGTCAAAGAGTTGGAAGCAGAACAGACCAAAGGTGGTCTGCCAGGAGGACAGGAAGATGTGCCTCAGAAGACACCAGCCAAGCCAGTTCAAGAACCTGATCAGGATCAACAAGGTACAGCCGAGGACAAGGCTGACACCAAAGGCGAGCCCAAAGATGCACCCACATGTATTTTTACATATACAAATTGGGAAGAATGCAATCCGAAAACCCAAAAAAAGATCCGCTCAATAAAGTCCAAAAAACCAGAGGGATGCACGGAGCGGGAAAAGGCTATTCTGGAACAGAATTGCACACCTACGCCAGAGGCAAAAACAGACAATAAGACCGTAAAAAACGATGGCGTTTGGTTCAAGTCGAGTCTGCAAGCTGCACAAATGAAACACCTTCAGAAAGTTTCTATCATTATCCCCGTTT
>CAZVNY010000007.1:0-22928 GCA_964628785.1 uncultured Thiobacillus sp. | reverse complement strand
CGGGCAATTTCCTCATCCAGATGCTGCAGATACTCCTCTGCCTTCTCGTAATAACCCGTCACCACCATGTTGCAGCCACAGTAGTAGCAGAGGGTGTCGCAGAAGGGGATGTGCACGTAGAGGGAAAGGTCCCGGCCCGTATCCTGGGAGGTCTTCAGTTCCTCGATCCAGTCCGCTTCGGTGAAGCCGGTATGGAAATAGGGGGCGGTGGGATAGGAGGTATAGCGGGGTCCAGGCTTGCTGTACTTTTCCAGGAGATCGGTGAAGTCGCTCATAAGTCTCGTCCGTCGGTGGAAGGGCTATTCTAGTCCTATTGCATGCCAGGGACTTGATCCCCGTCGCCCGGCTCGCCCGACCCGTTTGCAGGAAGCCATGCAATGTTTTTGCAACTTTGTAGAAAAATAGTTCAATCCAACTATACCTTTCGTTATATGTTTTGTTACACTGAACTTACCTCCCTGACCGTCGCAATGACGGTTTTTCACGGCACCGGTCCCCGGTGCCGTTTTTTTATGCCCGGAACCCCCTGAAGGAAGGCCGCTCGCGCCATAATGCGGGCCCCTGAAGCGGGATCCGAAACGGCAGTTCCATGCACTCCCCCCTTCCCAGCGAACTCTTCAAGGCCTATGACATACGTGGCATCGTCGGCGATACCCTGACCGCCGCCGGCATGGAACTGATCGGTCGGGGCCTGGGCAGCATGGCCCGGGACCTGGGTCAAACCCACATGGTGCTGGGCCGGGACGGGCGGCTCACCGGGCCCGAACTGGCGGTGGCCCTGGCCCGGGGCTTGCAGGCCACGGGGATGCATGTGCTGGATCTGGGCCAGGTCACCACCCCCATGGCCTACTTCGCCGCCATCCATCTGGACACCCACTGTGCCGCCATGGTCACCGGCTCCCACAACCCGCCTGCCTACAACGGCCTGAAGATGGTGCTGGCCGGGGAAACCCTGAAGGGAGAAGACATCCAGGGCCTGCGCCGACGCATCGAGGCGGGGACGTTTTGCCAGGGCAAGGGCAGCCATGGCAAGCAGGACATCGCCCCGGCCTATCTGGCGCGTATCAGCGGCGACATCCGGCTGGCCCGCCCCATGAAGATCGCCGTGGATGCCGGCAACGGCGTGGCCGGCGCCTTCGCCCCTACCCTGTTCCGCGCCCTGGGCTGCGAGGTGGAGGAGCTGTTCTGCGAGGTGGACGGCCATTTTCCCAACCACCACCCGGACCCCTCCATACCGGGAAATCTGAAGGCACTCATCCAGCACCTGCAGGCCTGTGATGCCGAACTGGGGCTGGCCTTCGACGGTGACGGTGACCGTCTCGGGGTGGTGACCCGGGACGGCAGTCTCATCTTTCCGGACCGCCTGCTCATGCTGTTCGCGGCTGACGTGCTGCAGCGCAACCCCGGGGCCCGGATCATCTTCGACGTGAAGTCCAGCCGCAATCTGTACAAATGGATAAGGGATCATGGCGGCGAGCCCATGTTGTGGAAGACGGGACATTCCGTGCTCAAGGCCAGGTTGCGGGAAACCGGCGCCCTGCTGGCCGGGGAGCTGAGCGGTCACATCTTCTTCAAGGAACGCTGGTACGGCTTTGACGACGCCCTCTATACCGGGGCCCGCCTGTTGGAGATCCTCTCCCGCCATGCAGACGTGGCTGCCGTGCTGCAGGCCCTGCCGGATGCGCTGAGCACGCCGGAGCTGCAGATCCGCATGCAGGAAGGCGAGCCCCACGCCCTGGTGGAACGACTGCGACGCGAGGCCCGCTTCCCCGGGGCGGAAAACCTCATCACCCTGGATGGCCTGCGCGTGGAATACAAGGATGGCTTCGGCTTGTTGCGGGCCTCCAATACCACCCCTTCCCTGGTCCTGCGTTTCGAGGGGGACGATACGGCAGCCCTGGCCCGCATCCAGGGCGAGTTTCGCCAGCTCCTGCAGGAGAACCTGCCGGGCCGGAGCCTGCCCTTTTGAGCCTCTCCGGACTGGGGGGCAGGGCCCGGTCACGGTAGAATGCGCGCCTTCCAGCTCAAGTGCCAGACAGCATGAACACGCCCCTCGTCGGTCTCATCATGGGCAGCGTCAGCGACTGGGAAACCATGCGCCACGCCGCCGACCTCCTGCAACAGATGGACATCCCCTTCGAAAAACGAGTGGTGTCCGCCCACCGTACCCCGGACCTGCTCTTCGAATACGCCGCCAGTGCCGCCGAGAGGGGCCTGAAATGCATCATCGCCGGGGCCGGGGGGGCTGCCCATCTGCCGGGCATGACCGCCGCCAAGACCCACCTGCCGGTACTGGGGGTGCCGGTCCAGTCCCGCAGCCTCAAAGGCCTGGACTCCCTGCTCTCCATCGTGCAGATGCCCAAGGGCATCCCCACCGCCACCTTTGCCATCGGTGAGGCCGGCGCCGCCAATGCCGCCCTGTTCGCCGCCGCCCTGCTGGCCAACGAGTTCCCCCGGATACGGGCACGGCTCATCGCCTTCCGCCAGCAACAGCGGGACGCCGTGCTGGCCATGGAACTGCCGGCGCAATGAACGCCACAGGCCCTTTGCTGCCCGGCGCCACCCTGGGAGTGGTGGGAGGGGGGCAGCTGGGGCGCATGTTCGTCCTGGCGGCCCGGGTCATGGGCTATGGCACCGTGGTCCTGGACCCGGACCCGGATTCCCCCGCCGGCCGTCTGGCCGACATTCACCTGAAGGCGGACTATGGCGATGCCGTGGCCCTGTTGCGCATGGGCAGCCTGTGCCAGGCGGTGACCACGGAATTCGAGAACGTGCCCGCCAGCAGCCTGCAGATGCTGGCCAGACACTGCCGCGTGGCACCGGACCCCTCGGCCCTGGCGGTGGCCCAGGACCGCCTGGAGGAAAAACGCCATGCCCTGGCCTCGGCCTGCGACACCGCGCCCTTCGCCAACATCGACAGCGCGGCGGATCTGGATGCCGCCTGGCAGGCCATCGGCGCCCCGGCCCTGCTGAAGACCCGGCGGCTGGGCTATGACGGCAAGGGCCAGGTCCGGGTGGACAGCCGGCAGGCGCTGACCGCCGCCTTCGCCCAGCTGGGTCGGGTGCCCTGCCTGCTGGAAGGCTTCCTGTCCCTGGAGCGGGAGGTCTCCGTGGTCCTGGCGCGCAACGCCGAGGATGCCGTGGCGTTCTTCCCACTGGCGGAGAACCTGCACCGGCACGGCATCCTGGACATGAGCATCGTCCCCGCCCGCATCCCGGAGGATCTTGCCCGGCGGGCCCGGGACATGGCCGCCCATCTGGCCCGGGAAATGGACTACGTGGGGGTCATGGCGGTGGAGTTCTTCGTCCTGCGCGACGGCCGCATCGTCTTCAACGAGATGGCGCCCCGTCCTCACAACAGCGGGCATTACACCCTGGATGCCACGGCCTGCGACCAGTTCCAGCAGCAGGTGCGGGCCCTCTGCGGCCTGCCCCTGGGGGACAGCCGCCTGCTCAGCCCCGTGGTCATGGTGAACCTGCTGGGGGACGCATGGGCCCCGGAGCCCCCCTGGCTCGAGCTCCTGCTGCACCCCGGGGTGCAGCTGCATCTCTACGGCAAGACCCTGGCCCGGCCGGGCCGCAAGATGGGGCACTACAACTGCCTGGCCCCCAGTCTGGAAGAGGCCCTGGCCCTGGCCCTGGAGACCCGGACCCGGCTGGGCATCGCTCCACCCTGATCCGGGGCTGGCAGGGTACGGGCTATTCCTTCACCCGGGCCAGGGTCAGCAACATGACGCTGCCCTTGTTCTCATCCTGGGTGCGGATACGCACCGGCAGCCAGCGCTGGGCAGGGGCCAGCCACACGTCCAGACTGCCGTCGCCTGCACGCTGACCCTGGACATGCAGGACATCCAGGAGCGCCCCTGCGGCCTTCAGGCGTTCCCAGCCCAGCACCCGGAAGCGGTAATCCCGCATGTGGCGGCCGTTGGTCACCGGCATGGTCCAGTCCGGATCCTTCTCCTGCACGCTGAGGGCCAGATGGAAGGGGAAGCTGAGGAGGTCCTGGGCCCCCTCATGCAGTTCCTTCTCCCCCTTGCGCATGACGACCTGGCCCTTGCCCCAGTCGAAGCGGGCCGTCTCGGGTTTCTTGCTGCCCCGCACCTGGCGAAAGGAATCCGGGATCAGGCCCCTGGGGCCCAGGCGTCCTTCACTGTTCTGACGGATTTCACCACTGACCACCAGGGAGGTGAGCCCCGTGGCCTGGGCCAGGCTCTGCAGGCGGTAGCGCCCATTCCGGGACTGCCAGACATAGGTTCCCTGACCCAGGGTCAGGCCGGCATCCCCCATCTGCAGGTCAAAGGTCAGGGTCATCTGCTGGGGCAGGCTGCGCCCCAGTGCTTGGCCTGTGGCCCCCGGGGCGGCTTCGGCCAGCGAGAAACCCGGCAGGCAAAGCAGCACGCTAGACAAAATGAGTGTTTTCCAGAGAGTCATGCAGCCAGGCCTCTTGCAAGGGGTGTTCCTGCCCTTCGAGTCTAGGCAGCGGGAAAAGGATCCCCGGGGGAGATGAGGGCGGCCTGGGGATCTGCGCTCAGGTCCTGCACGAGCACACGGCCATCCGCCCCCAGGCTCACCCGTCCCTGGGCGATCCAGGCCACCGCCCGGGGATAGATGCGATGTTCCTGCGTGAGCACACGGGCCGCCAGGGTTTCCGGCGTGTCGCCCGCCAGTACCGGCACCGCTGCCTGGATGATGATGGGCCCCACATCCACTTCCGGGGTGACGTAATGCACGGTACAGCCGTGCACCCTGACGCCGCCCTGCAGGGCCCGCTCGTGGGTGTGCAGGCCGGGGAAGGCCGGCAGCAGGGCGGGGTGGATGTTGATCAGGCGACCCTGGTAGTGTTCCACGAAGGCCGGGGTGAGCACGCGCATGAAGCCGGCCAGGATCACCAGGTCCGGTGCATGCCTATCGATCTCCTTGGCCAGGGCGGCATCGAAACCGGCCCGCTCCGGGTAGACCCCATGGTCCACCACTGCCGTGGCCACGCCCAGCCGGGCGGCGATGGCCAGGCCCGCGGCTTGCGGCCGGTTGCTGATGACGCAACGGAAATCCACCGTCAGCCCCGCCCGCAGCAGGGCCTCCATGTTGCTGCCCCGGCCGGAGATGAGGATGACCGCCCGCATCAGAGGATGACGGCCTGATCCTGACCGGGCTGGCGTGTCTGTATTTCGCCCAGGCGGTACACCGTTTCCCCCTGGGCCGTGAGGAAGTCCGTGGCCGCCCCCGCATCCTCCGGGGCCACCACCAGCACCATGCCGATGCCACAGTTGAAGGTGCGGTGCATCTCCGCCAGGGCCACATTGCCCGCCTGCTGCAGCCACTGGAAAACCGCCGGCCAGGTCCAGGCCCGAGCATGGATGACGGCGGTGCAACCTGCCGGCAGCATGCGCGGCACGTTGCCGGTGATGCCGCCGCCGGTGATGTGGGCCATGCCCTTGACGTCGAGCTGCCGCATCAAGGCCAGCAGGGGCTTGACATAGATGCGCGTGGGCTCCAGCAGGACCTCCCCCAGGGGACGGCCCTGGAAGTCGCTGTCCAGGGCGATGCCGGTGACTTCCACGATCTTGCGGATCAGGGAATAGCCGTTGGAATGGGGGCCGCTGGAGGCCAGGCCCAGGAGCACGTCCCCCGACCGGATGTCCCGCCCGGAGATGAGGCGGGACTTCTCCGCCACCCCCACGGCAAAGCCCGCCAGGTCGTACTCCCCGGGCGGATACATGCCGGGCATCTCCGCGGTCTCGCCGCCGATGAGGGCGCAGCCCGCCAGCTCGCAGCCCCGGGCAATGCCCTGCACCACGGCCTCGCCCACCGCCACGTCCAGATGGCCGCAGGCGAAGTAATCCAGGAAGAACAGGGGTTCCGCCCCCTGTACCAGGATGTCGTTGACGCTCATGGCCACCAGGTCCTGGCCGATGCTGTCGTGCTTTTGCATCTGGAAGGCCAGCTTGAGCTTGGTGCCCACCCCATCGGTGCCCGCAATGAGCACCGGCTCGCGGTAATTCTTCGGCAACTCCATGAGGGCGCCAAAACCGCCAATGCCCGCCAGGACCTCGGGGCGCAGGGTACGCCGGGCCAAGGGCTTGATGCGCTCCACCAGGGAGTCACCGGCATCGATGTCCACGCCGGCGTCACGATAGGAAAGGGAGGGGCCGGAGGCGGCGGTAGGCGGCGTGCTCACGATGGATCCTGAAGACAAAAGACGGGGGGAAGAGGGTGCTATTCTAGCCGACATGACCGCCGCGCCTCCGCCCCGGGCCTTTCCCTACCGCACTGTCCTCACCCTGGCCACGGTGCTGGCCGGTGGCTGGCTCCTCTACCTGCTGGGGCCCATTCTCACCCCCTTCCTCCTGGCTGCCGTCATCGCCTATCTCTGCGACCCCCTGGTGGATCGTCTGGAGGCCCACAAGCTGGGCCGCACCCTGGGCACGCTCCTGGTGCTGACGGGCCTGGTGCTGGTCTTCGTCCTGCTGATCCTGATCCTCACCCCCCTGGTCCAGGCCCAGCTGCGCCTGTTCGTGCAGCAGATCCCCGGTCTGGTGCAATGGGCGGGCAACACCGTGCTGCCCTGGCTGTCAGCCAGCTTCGGCGTGGACCTGAGCCGGGACCAGGCGGAGATCCTGGCCTGGCTGCGCAGCCACATCTCCGAGCTCACCCGGCTGACGCCCTATCTGCCCAAGCTGGCGGGCAGCGGTCTGGCCCTGCTGGGCTTTGTCGTCAATCTCCTGCTGGTGCCCGTGGTGTTGTTCTATCTGCTGCGGGACTGGGACATCGCCATGGCCCACCTGGCTACCTGGCTGCCGGATCGCTACCGCAACCAGGTGGTGGGCTTCGCCAGGGAAATCGATACCGTGCTCTCCCAATTCGTGCGCGGCCAGGTGCTGGTGATCCTCATCATGGCCCTGTTCTACAGCGTGGGCCTATGGTTCACGGGTCTGAGCTATGCCCTGGCCGTGGGCCTGGTCTCGGGCCTGCTGGTCTTCGTGCCCTATCTGGGGGTGGTGGTGGGGGTGTTGCTGGGTACCCTGGCGGCCTGGGCCCAGTTCGGCGAACTCAGTGGCCTGTTGTCGGTATGGGGGGTCTTTGCCGTAGGTCAGCTGCTGGAAGGCATGGTCATCACCCCCTGGCTGGTGGGGGAGAAGGTGGGTCTGCACCCCGTGGCGGTGATCTTTGCCCTCATGGCCTTCGGCCAGCTCCTGGGCTTCGTCGGCGTGCTCATCGCCATTCCAGCGGCAGCGGTGTCCGTGGTGGCCCTGGGGCACCTGAAGCGCCAGCTGGATTAGCAATGGCTCTCACACCTTTCGCCGGGACCAGAACGGTGGTCAATCTCGTCAGCAACAGGTACGCAAGTTTCCTAGAGTAAAGAATCTTTGATCATCCTGTGGGAACTGTGGCCATTGCCGACCAGGCAAGTCGGGGTATACGCTCTCCAGGCAGAAGAAGCGAGGACATCTTTATGGACAGTGCCATTCTCAGCCTGCTGGGTGCCTTCCTGTTGTCCGTCATCGGGCTGTTCGTATTCATCTGGTCCCTGCGCAAGGGCCTGCTGGTGGAGAACCCCCGGGCGGCCTCGGTGATCTTCAGCAAGGGCGAGATCGGCCAGGTGGACGACCCCGCCCTCAAGGCCACTGCCCGGGCCGACCTGCAGGCTGCCGCCCGGGAGCCCGGCGATGCGCTGCATCCCCCGGACCCGGAGGAGACGGCCCAGCGCATCGCCGCCGACCGTTCCACCGCCGTACCGGTGTTCATGTTCATCGCCATGGCCTGTCTGTGGCTGCTGCTGGGCTCCCTGGCGGGTCTCACCGCCTCCCTGAAGCTGCACATGCCCGACTGGCTGGTGCACGAGGCCTGGCAGACCTTCGGCCGCATGCGCACCCTGCATCTCACCGCCATCTTCTACGGCTGGATCAGCAACGCCTGCCTGGCCGTCATCCTCTGGCTGCTGCCCCGCCTGTTGCGCACCACCCTGGCCGGCACCTGGTGGGTGCTGCTGGGGGGTGTACTCATCAACATGGCGGTGGCCAGTTCCCTGTTCGCCATCGGCTCCGGCTGGACCGACGGCATGGAGTATCTGGAGATGCCCTGGCAGATCGGCATCTTCCTGGTGGCCGGCCTGGTCTGCATCATCGGCCCAGTGCTCTACACCCTGACCCATCGCAAGGTGGAGTCCCTGTACGTGAGTGTCTGGTATCACGTGGCCGCCCTGCTGTGGATCACCCTGCTGTTCATCGTCGCCAAGCTGCCGGGGGTGCATTTCGGCGTGCAGCAGGCCACCACCAACTGGTGGTATGGCCACAACGTCCTGGGGCTGTGGTTCACCCCGGTGGGGGTGGGCGCCATCTACTACTTCCTGCCCAAGATCATTGCCCGGCCCATCCGCTCCTACAACCTGTCCATCCTGGGCTTCTGGACCCTGGCCTTCTTCTACGCCCAGGTGGGCGGCCACCACCTGGTGGGCGGGCCCATCCCCGGCTGGCTGGTGACCCTGTCCATCGTGCAGAGCATGATGATGATCATTCCCGTAGCGGCCTTCACCATCAACATGAGCGGCACCCTGTGGGGACGAGCCCACCTGGCACGCTGGTCCCCCACCCTGCGCTTCATGCTGTTCGGTGGCCTGATGTATGTACTGTCATCGCTGCAGGGTTCCTTCGAGGCCCTGCGGGCCATCAACCAGGTCGCCCACTTCACCCATTTCACCGTGGCCCATGCCCATCTGGGGGCCTACGGCTTCGTCACCATGGTGCTGTTCGGGGCCATCTACTTCATGCTGCCGCGCATCCTGCAATGGGAGTGGCCCTACCCACGCCTCATCACCCTGCACTTCTGGCTGGCCGCCACGGGTATCCTGATCTACTTCACCAGCCTGACCATCGGCGGCTGGCTCCAGGGCCTGGCCATGCTGGATGCCGCCCGGCCCTTCATGGATTCCGTCACTTTGACCCTGCCCTACCTGCAGTGGCGCAGCATCGGCGGGGCCCTGATGGTGAGCAGCCACCTGATCTTCGTGGGCCACTTCGTGGCCATGCTGCTGCACCTGGGGCCCCAACGCACCAGTGCGGCCCTGTTCGCCCAACCCCGCAGCATGGAGCTCGCGCATGGAGAATGAAGGCAAGCTGATTGCCGGTGCCCTGGTGACCCTGGGCCTGGCCACCGCTGCCCTGGTGGTCCTGCCCTACATCCAGGTGCGGGACGTGCATGCCCCGGAAGGGCTCAAGCCCTACAGCAGCGCCGAGTTACGCGGGCGGAATGTCTACATCGTCAACGGCTGCATGTACTGCCACAGCCAGCAGCCCAGGGACCGCAGCTTCGGCCCCGATGCCGAGCGGGGCTGGGGCCGGGCCTCGGTACCGGGGGATTACGTCTACGATCGGCCCCATCTGCTGGGCAGCATGCGCACCGGCCCGGACCTGCTCAACATCGGCGTGCGCCAGCCCAGCAAGGACTGGCAGCTGGGCCATCTGTATCAACCCCGTGCCTATGTGCCCGGTTCCATCATGCCCGCCTACCCCTATCTGTTCGAGCTCAAGGACAGCGCCGAGCCCGGCGACGAGGTGGTCCGGCTGCCACCGGGTAACAGCCCGGCGGACAAGGTGGTGGTGGCGCTGCCCGAGGCCATGGATCTGGTGAAATATCTGCTGGCCCTGAAGCGCAACTATCCAGTGTTGCCGCCGGAGCCCCGGGCGGCGGGCGACGCCGCCACCCAGGCCGCACCCCACTCCTGAAAGGTCGTCCCATGAGCCCAGACCCCGAAAACCGGGCCCAGGCCCGGGAAAATACCGAACCGGAAGAAAGCATCCGCCCCATTCCCCTGCTAGCGGCCGCCATCAGCCTGGTGGTGGTGCTGTTTGGCGTGTTCTATATCCTCACGTATGAACCCCTGGACAACGCCCGCTGGGGAGATCAGCGCACCCTGGCGGACCTGGCCGGCCCCGTCTCCACACCAGCCAGCACGGCCGCGGATACGCAGGTGGACGGCAAGGCCCTGTTCGCGGCCCATTGTGCCGCCTGTCACCAGGAAACGGGCCAGGGCCTGCCCGGCGTGTTCCCGCCCCTGGATGGCTCGTCCTGGGTCCAGGGTCACCCCCGGGTGCTGGCCAACATCCTGCTGCACGGCATCAGCGGCGAAATCACCGTCAAGGGCGAGAAATTCCAGGGTGAAATGCCCAATTTCCGGGAGCTCGGCGATGCCGAGCTGGCGGGCATCGCCAGTTACATCCGCAGCAGCTGGTCCAACAAGGCAGACGCCGTGTCCGCCGGGCTGTTTGCCCAGGAACGCAAGGACGACAAGGCCAGCACACCCCTGGCAGGTGAGGCGGCATTGCAGGCCCTGCAGAAAGAGCTCTCCGGCAGCGATGCAGGTCCTGCAGAAGCCCCCCCGACAAGCCCTGCACCCGCAGCGGCCCAGGTAAACGGCAAGACCCTGTTCGCCACCCACTGTGTCGCCTGCCACCAGGCCACGGGCCAGGGCCTGCCCGGCGTATTCCCGCCCCTGGATGGCTCAGCCTGGGTCCAGGGGGAGCCCTTCGTGCTGGCCAACATCCTGTTGCATGGCATCAGCGGCGAAATCACCGTCAAGGGCGAGAAGTACCAGGGCGACATGCCCAGCTTCGAGCACCTGAGTGATGCCGAGCTGGCGGGTATTGCCAGCTTCATCCGCGGCAACTGGTCCAACAAGGCCGGGGCCGTGGCGGCCGCAGTCTTCATCCAGGCACGCCAGGCCAGCAAGCGGGACACCCCCTTCGAAGGAGAAGCCGCCCTGCAGGCCCTGAAAAAGCCCTGAGCTCGGCATGTGGCGCACCGCCCTGTTCGGCGCCCTGCTGCTGGTGTGGGGCTATGTGACGGCCGCCTGGCTCACCCACGGCTTCCAGGTCTGGACCGACGAGGGGGCCCGTCGCCTGGAGGTGGCCTTGCACCCTGTGCCGGCTCCCGGCGTGCAGGTACAGGGCCCGGATGTGGCGGGCCTCGGCCTGGACACGCTGTTGACCCGGAATGGCAGCGTCAGCATCGTGGATTTCTTCTACAGCCACTGCCGCAGCGTCTGCCTGTCCCTGGGCAGCAGTTTCCAGCAGATGCAGGCCGCCTTGCTGGCGGACCACCAGGCCGGGCGGTCGGCAGGCGTAAAACTGCTGTCCATCAGCTTCGATGGTGGGCGGGATGACCCCGCTGTGCTCCAGGCCTATGCCCGCAGCCTGGGGGCCGATGCCAACCTGTGGCACTTCATCCGGGTGCCCGATGCCGCCCAGCAGCAATTGCTGTTGCAACGCCTGGGAGTGGTGGTGGTGCCGGACGGCCAGGGGGACTACGAACACAATGCGGCCCTGCTGGTGTTCGACGCCCAGGGACGCATGCGGCGGATCTTCGATCTGGCCGAGCAGCAGCTGGCCCTGGACTATGCCCGCCACCTGGCGAGGGAGGCCCCATAAGCCTGCGCTTTCCCCCCGCTGTGCAGACCCTGTCGGCCTTGCTCCTGGTGTTGCTCCTGGCCCTGCCTGCCTGCCGCCAGCTGCTGGAAGCCAGCATGTGGCGCCACATGCTGCTGCAGGCCCCCCTGCTCATGCTGGCCGGGGCCTTGCTGCCAGCCACGCTCTCCAGGAATGGGAGGGCCGCCATCGCCCGTTGGAATGCCCACGGCATCAGTGGCCTGCTCCTGGTGGCCCTGGTGCTGGCCCTGCTCATGGTGCCCCGCCTGCTGGATCTGACCCTGCGCGCGCCCCTCGTCGAGACCAGCAAATTCATCTCCCTGCTGCTGGCAGGCGCCGCCCTGCGCCTGTCCTGGTCCGCTGCCGGCCTGGTGGTACAGGGCTTTTTCCTGGGCAATGTGCTGCCCATGATGGTGGTGGTGGGCCAGCTCTACATGGATTCCCCCCTGCGCCTGTGCAACGCCTATCTGCTGGATGACCAGGAACGACTGGGGCAATGGCTGGTGGGCTTGGCCACCGTGGTGGCCATTTCCTGGCTGGGGCGCACGGGCTGGCTGCTGGTCGTCCGCGACAAGGGTTCCTGACTGCGGCAGCCGAGCTTTGCCACCACTTTGCTGCTTCTCTGCCCATTTAGTCTGCCATCACCCTGCAGCTGCGTGCGCCGGCATGAACACCAGTTCGGGCACGACCACCTCCCAGTGCTCGCAGTACAGGGAAGATCGATAGTCGGGTTCCGCATCCTCGAGGCGCCACTGCAGGATGGCCGTCACCCTGGCCTGGGAAAACACCCGCTCCCGGGGCCAGGCAAAGGCCTTGGACATGCGGCCCACGGTGCGCCCGGATGCATCCCGCAGTTCCCACTTGCCATCCCGTTGCACCAGCGCCAGGGGGTCCCCGGGTTGCAGCGCCGCGATGGCGGCATGCACCGGTTTGCTTGCCGCATAGCGGCCGGCAAAACCCAAATCCAGATCCGCCAGGGCGGGGCGCAGGTAGAAGCGCCCCAGTTCCACCGGGGCCTGGGGCAGGATGCCGGGAGGGCGGATCAGCAGGCCCTCGTCCGGTTGCAGCTCTGCAAGCAGGGCATTGCCCACAGTCAGCTGTGCCAGGGTCAGGGTCTGGCGCGCCCGGGTCATGGCCACGTAATATAAGCGGCGCGGTGCATCCGGGTCCTCCTCCGCACTGGTGCGTTGCCAGGCACCATCCAACACCACCACGTGATCGAATTCCAGCCCCTTGGCCCGATGGGCGGAGAGCAGCAGCAAGCCGGTCTGGCGGCGACGCGTCTCCCGACCCCATTCCACCAGCCATTCCAGGCAATGCTGCACGGGCAAGTCCAGCCCTGCTGTTTCCAGGGCATATTCCTCCACGGCCTCGCGTAGGGTATCCCACCAGGGGCCGGTGCCCTGGGCAGCCAGCCAGGCCTGCATGGCCCCTGCCGTCATCTGTTCGTGTCCGGGTTGCCGCAGCCGCCACACCAAGGCCTGGGTCTCCCGTAGGCGCCAGAAGGGGATCGCTGCGTCCCCTGCCCATTGCACGGGAATCTGGTGCAGCTCGCAATAACTGCGCACCGGATCCAGCCACTTCCATTCCCGGGCCATCACGGCCACCCGGGTCCAATCCCATTCCGGATCCAGCGCGGCCAGGCGCTGCAGTTCGTGCATCACCGCCATGGCCTGGGAGTTGGCATCCGACCCCGCCGGCAGGATCTGCACCCGGCCCCGGCTCACCGGATCCCGGGCCTGCCAGGGCCCGCCGGGAGCAGCATTGAGCCGGGCCTGATCCACGGTGATGGGGTGGCCTGCCTTCATGCGTTCGGCCGCACCCTGGATGAGCCGGTTGGCCGTGGCCACGATATGGGCCGTGGAACGGTAGTTCTCCGTCAGATAGACGGGCCGGGCGGCATAGTCCACCTCGAAGCGGCGTATGAACTCCACCGAGGCGCCATCGAAGGCATAGATGTTCTGATCATCATCGCCCACGGCGAACAAGCTCAGCCGGCTGTCCTCTTCCGCCAGGCTGCGTCCGGCCAGGGCGGAGATCAGGTCGTACTGTTCCGGACCCACGTCCTGGTATTCATCCACCAAGATCCAGCGGAAGCCCGCCAGCAGG
Source organism: uncultured Thiobacillus sp. (assembly GCA_964628785.1). GTDB lineage: Bacteria > Pseudomonadota > Gammaproteobacteria > Burkholderiales > Thiobacillaceae > PFJX01. The sequence continues at coordinate 9,399 of CAZVNY010000007.1, read as the reverse complement.
CGGCTGCGCAGCGCATCCGCCTCGTCCGGGGGCAGGCCTTCTCCCCGCAGCAAGTCCACGGCCTGGCGCAGGATGTCGCGAAAGAATGCGTCATCCCCCCTGCCGACATGCCCTGCAAGACTTGCCCCTACCAGTCGCATGGCGAAGGCGTGACAGGTCATCACCGTGACTCCCCGGGCCTCGTCACCGGTGAGTGCGGCCAGCCGTTGCCGGATCTCCACCGCCGCATGCCGGTTGTAGGCCAGGGCCAGGATGCCCCGGGGGTTTTCCCGCCGGACCTGCAGCAGATAGGCGATGCGGTGCACCAGTACCCGGGTCTTGCCGGAGCCCGGTCCGGCCAGCACCAGCACATTGGTCTGCTCCCGATCATCCGCAACGATGCCCTGCTGCACGGAGTTGCCCAGGGATTCGACGATGCTGCGCCAGGATTCCGGTGTGGTCTGCCGCACCAGTTCCCTGTGCCGCTTGGGCAGCCAACGCTGCAGGAAAGCCTCCTGGGCCTGGCTGAAATAATCCATGGCCAGAGCCAGGGCATCGGCCATGGCCTGCAGGCCCCGCTGGGCATATTCCGCCATGATGTGGATCTGCAGGGTCTGCGCGTCGTAATGCACCTGCAAGGGCGTGAAGTTCGCCTTGAGGAAATTGCGCCGCTCCGGGCTCAGGTAGATGCGCATGGCGGGCCGGAACACGGCCAGGCCCTTGTTGAGGCGGAGCACTTCCTGCTCATGCAGCCACAACAGGCTCCGGTCCAGCAGTTTGCCCGCATCGCGGATCTCCGCCATGAGCGCCAGGTCGTCTTCCAGGGCGCGACGCAGTTGTCCCAGGGTGGTCTCGGCCAGCTGGTCCGTACCCCGAACCCCAGGCGGCAGGCAGCCCAGCAGGTGTTCCAGCAGGCGCAAGGCACCGGCACGACGCAGGCGGGCGGTCTCTTCCAATGCCTGCCAATCCCGCTGCAGGGTCACGCCTACGCTTTCCGCATCCTGGCGTCGCAGGCTCAGGCTGCCCACCTTTCGGTCCTCGCTGCGGCCGTCCAGGGCCAGGCTGCGGAGCAGGCGCAGGAGCTGGGCCGGCAGCACCTGCCCCAGGCCTTCGTCCTTGAGACGCTGGGCCATGCGTCGCAGATTCAGCGAGGCGGGCTCCTGCCTGTCCAGGTCCGGGGCCTCCAGGCGCATCATGCGGAGCAGGGTGGTTTCCACGGCTTCCGCCTCGTCGAAGCGTTTCTTCGAAGAACGCTCCACGCCGACATGCACGTAGGCCGTCAGGATCGTATCGTTGCTGGCAATCCCCAGGGTCTCCAGGTCATGCAAGGCATTGCGCAGCCTTTCGGGACTCAGGCCGCTGATCCCCATGAGCTCGTCCGTGGATATGCCTTCGTCGGCATCCGCGGCCAGCAGGGCCTCAACCAGCTTGAGCAGCTGGCCCCGGTATTCTTCAGCAGGTACGCGCTTTGCCAGCCTTGCCCGGGCCTCCTCCAGGGAGTTCACCCGCAGGGAAGCAGGGAACACCTGTACCCGGTTTTCCTCCCGACGCAGCAATTCCGCTTCTTCCAGCCAGGCGATGGCGGTACGCACCCGGGTGTCGTCCGTGATTTGATCCCGTTGGAAGTGCGCGTCTTCCTCTTCCAGGAGGATCTCGCCACTGGTGGCCACCACCTCGCCCCCCATGCGTTTCCTCTTGTCCAGATTGCGCAGGGCCTTGAGGATGGCCTGGATCTCCCGCTGGCTCAGACGCGAACGGGCCGACAAGCCGAACTGCCTTTCCACGTCTTCCTGCGTATAGAGCAATACACAGCGTGCCGTCTCCCGGTCCCGTCCGGCCCGCCCCGCCTCCTGCAGGTAGTTTTCCAGGGAGCCGGGGATGTCGGCATGGATCACCAGACGCACATCCGGCTTGTCGATGCCCATGCCGAAGGCATTGGTGGCCACGATGACCCGCAAATCACCGCGAATGAAGGCCGTCTGGGTGGCCTTCTTGCTCTCCGGTGACAAGCCGGCATGAAAATGCCCCGCACTCAGGCCCTTCTGGCTCAGAAAGCGTGCCAATTCCTCCGTTTCCTTGCGTGCGGCGCAATACACGATGGCGCCCCCCGGAACCGCCTCCGGCAGGTCGTGCATGAGGATCTGATGTACATGGGCATATTTTTCCGCCGGCTTCGTGGGCACCACCACGAAGTCCAGGTTGCTGCGGCTGGCGCCCCCGTCGTACAGCTCCAACTCGATGCCCAGGGTGTCGCGGAAATACCCCAGGATGTCCTGCACCACATCCGGCTTGGCCGTAGCCGTGAGGCACAGCACCGGCGGCACCGGCCCCTGTCCGGCCTGCTTGCGGATGAAGCGGCCCACATAGCGATAGTCCGGGCGAAAGTCATGTCCCCACTTGGACAGGCAATGGGCCTCGTCCAGGACCCAGGCGCCGATCTCCCGTTGTTGCAGCACCCGCACCACGCTGGGGCTGCGCAACTGCTCCGGGGAGATGATGAGAATGCCGGCATCCCCCAGGCGCACCCGATCCAGGGCATCCGCGCGCTCGGGCATGGACAGCAGGCCATTGATGGATATGCAGCTGCCAATCCCCCGGGCCTCCAGGCCCGCCACCTGATCCGCCATGAGGGCCACCAGGGGCGAGATGACCACCGTCAGGGCCCCGGTCTTGTCGAAACGGGACAAGGCCGGGATCTGGTAACACAGGGACTTGCCCGTACCGGTGGGCAGGATACCCAGCACATGCCGGCCAGCCATGGCCGCCTCGACGATGCTCTGTTGCAAGGGCCGACCATCCTCCCCCAGGGGCTCGGGACGGAAATCCGGGAAGCCGAACCAGCGCCGCAGTTCCTTGCGGCTGTCGTGGCGCGCAGCACACCAGTGGCAATCCGGGTCGGTGCAGGCCTTATCCCGCAGACGGCGTACCAGATGCCCCGCCTCGGGAAATTGATGCCGCACCCAGGGCGGCATGACGGAATTGCCCCCGGCCACGGACAGCCAGGCCAGGGCGTAGGCCAGAGGCCAGGCCTGAGCGGGTATATCCTCCAGGATCTCCCGGGCCGCGGTTTGGCACACCTTGTCCTGGAGGAATTGCGCAATCGCCGTCTGTGCCTCCTCATCCACCGGGCGGAGCTTGCCCCGCACCCAGGCAAAGAAATTGTTCAGGCCCGATGCAGGCTCCGCCACGGTGGTCAGCCAGTGCCAGGCCTGCAACAGACCCGGCGTTGCCGCATCCAGTACCTTGAAGGCATGGTACTGATCCCGGAACAACTCCAGGGTCAGACGGGCATCCAGTTCAGGATCGTTGCGCCGCCCCCGTTTCAGCTGGCCATCCTGGTAGTGCTTCACCAGGTGGTGATAGGGGTTGCGTGGAAAGGCCAGGGGATTGAGGCGCAGGGTGTCCACCTGGGGCAGCTTCAGCAGACGCAACTGCGGATGGGCTGCGCGCAGATGTGCCGCATCGAAGGCGGTCAGGTTGTGGCCAAGCAGAAAGAGCGAATCCCCGGCAAAGTCGTCCAGCGCTTCCAGGGCCTGCTGGAGCTCTCCCGGCGGGTAGGTCAGGCTCTTCCCGGTATCTCCACGTACCGCTGCAAACTGGTGGATGCGGGAATCTTCCCGACCCACTTCCAGATCGACACACAGACATCGCGGCGCGAATTCCGTCTTCCGGCTCAAATCCCGCCCTCATGCATGGCCGTTCACCACCATTCCCATCATGCCTTGTCCACTCCCTTGGGGTTTGTTCGTGCCCTGCTATAGCGCATCGGCAGGGATTATCCTGAATCTGTACAACGATTTGCAGGGTGAGGTGCGGAATGATGGCGTTGGGCCAGCACGCTCCAGCAAACGACTATCGACCGAGCCTGTGCCTCGCTCCAAAAAAAAGCCCATCCACGCCAGAGTGAAGCCGCCGCTGTGCGGTGAATGGTCTGAGGCCACGAAGAATGACCACCATGGTCTCCGCATGCATAGCGGTGATTACCACTCTATCCGGCAGGCCCGTGACTCGCCGGGCTGGCATTTCGACCTGGCTGCACTCGCCGGGCCCCTGGCGGAGGTGAGTCGCGCGCAAGGGCTGCTGCTGGGCCGAATGGCGGATGTGGGTATGGCACTGCGCGACATCAACGATGTGCTGATGCGTGCTGTTCTGCAGAAGTCGGATGCAGGGGGACGCAGTACCCGCTAGGAGCTGAGTGACATCCCGGAGTAACTGGGTCTCCTGGACGCGTTGCTTGCACGCATGCTGAAGCCCATCCAGGTCTGTCTCGTCTGGTGAAGCGTGGACTTTGTCATGGCCTCACCATCAACCCTGTGGCAACTCCGTCCCCTGATTCATGATTTCCACATAACTCTGGTAGCTGAACAGCCGGTTGCGCTTCTGCGCCGTGAGCTCACGCACGATACCGAGTTGTCCAAGGTTGACCAATGCCTTGTTGACAGTTGCTGGTGTGAGGCCGGTTTTCCCGACCAGCCATTTCGAGGTGGTGAGCGGGTGTTCCATCAGCAGCCGATGTATCTGTAGAGCGGAAGGTGCCGCCCGACCCAGCGTGACGATCCTGTCACGATCCTGATTGGAGAGCGCGAGGAGCTGTTGGGCAGTCTCCACGGCCTGGTTGGTGGTAAAAATCACCGCCTCGGCAAAGAAATCCAGCCAGGCCTCCCAGTCGCCCGTATCACGTACCCTGTTGAGCAGTTCGTAGTAATGGCGACGGTGGGTCTTGAAGTAGAGGCTGAGATAGAGCATGGGCTCGCGCAACACCTGCTGCTCGCACAGCAGCAAGGTGATCAGTAGACGCCCCACACGTCCATTGCCGTCCAGGAAGGGATGGATGGTCTCGAATTGCACATGCGCCAGCGCTGCCTTGAGCAACACCGGCGTCGACTCCGGTAGATCATTCAGAAAGCGTTCGAGCTGGCTCATGCATTCCAGTACGGTCTCGGCCGGCGGCGGCACGAAGGTCGCGTTGCCGGGACGGGTGCCACCGATCCAGTTCTGGCTGCGGCGAAACTCCCCAGGTGTCAACTTGCTGCCGCGTCCTTTGGCCAGCAGCACACCGTGTACCTCGCGGATCAGTCGCAGTGACAGAGGCAAGCCTTCCATCAGCAGATGCAGGCCGTGGTCCAGGGAGGCCACGTAATTGCTCACCTCGCGCACGTCATCCAACGGTACACCGGGCACCTCGTCCAGTTCGAACAGCAGCAGATCCGAGAGGGAGGACTGGGTACCCTCGATCATCGACGACAGCACCGCTTCCTTGCGCACGTACATATAGAGGAACAGCGAGGTGTCGGGCAGCAGCATCGACACACTGTCCAGCCGCCCCAGTGCCAGCAGCGCCCGGTCAAACTTGCTGCGCAATTCCGGGGTCCAGTCGATGGGTGGCTTTGGCGGCAATGGTGCAGGTATGAAGGCACGTGCCACTTCGCCCACCGTCGAGATGGTCACATAATGCCCCTGGAGATCCCGCTTCATTTGCGCCGCACCAAGCTAAAATAAAACCCACGTATGTTTTACTATGATTCAGTTAAATAAAATAACATGAACTGCTGTGCCAGGGAAACGCTGAACAAACTCTTTGCCATCATTGCGAGCGCGGCGCAGCGATCCAGAGATCTTGCGAAATCAATAGGTTATGAATCGGTACGTCGCTTTGCCCCTCGTGATGACAGATTTATGTTGATGAGATCCGTCAACGGCTCTTGCTGGCTTCGAGTCTTCGGTAGGGCGCAGGGCTGTAAACACCATCGGCGTGGAGAAAGCGAAGCGCAGTCCGAGAGGACGACGGCGCTTGGAGAAGGAACTCCACAGGAATTCACGAGAACCTCGCAAACACACTCGCTGCTAATCGACATACTGGTCTTCATCAAGCGTAAAGCGATTGAACCTGATGTGCGCACCGCCGCCGAGGTGCTGGGTGCACGGCTGAAGAACCTGCGCTTTGGTGAGTGAGGAAGAGATATGCAAGCAGATTTTCTCGATGCACATGAGCGCCACTGGGTCGATGCAGAGCGCTTGTTTCAAGCACAACGCTGGGCCAATGCGGATCATCTGTACGGCATGGCTGCGGAGTGCGGTTTGAAGCGCCTGATGCTGGCGTTTGGTATGCCTTACGACGTGGCCAAAGACCGGCCCGATCAGAAAGACGATCGGGTGCATGCGAATGGCATCTGGGCGCGTTTCGAGAGCTACCGTAGCAGTTATGTGCAAGGAACGGGCTATACGCTGTCACGCAACAACCCGTTTGCCCATTGGGATGTTTCGGACCGCTACGCCCATCAGTCCAATTTCGATCAGACGCGGACACAGGGGCATCAAGCAGGTGCTCAGGAAGTGCGCAGCCTGATCGCCAAGGCACAACTTGAGGGCTTGCTATGACCACCTTCGATCAGATTCTGCCGATCACCACCGAGGTTCTGGCAGCTCACCACGATACGCTTACATCGTTGGCATGGTTGATCGTCAACCGTGACCTCAACGCTCGGGTGCGCTTTATCGTGCCGCAACAAACCCGTGACGACGATGCGTTGCGTACGGGTGTTGAGGCCATTTATCAAGCGCTAGCCGAGCGTCTTGCGCCGCATGCCTATGAGGCGAACATGGGCGTTCTATATGAAGCCACTCTAGAAGATGGCCGACAGGGTGCATCAAGCTACGAGCTGAACGGATTCGACCGGATATGGGTGGTGGATCGACTGGCTACCGAGGCTAACTGGGCACGTATTACACCGGAAACGACAGCGGTTCCGCGCGTCGTGTTCTTTTCCATCAAAGGGGGCGTGGGCCGCTCTACCGCTTTGGCAGCCACGGCGTGGCATCTGGCGCAGGTCGGCAAGCGGGTGCTGGTACTGGATCTTGACCTGGAATCGCCTGGACTGTCTTCCGCGCTCTTGCCGTCGGACCGACAACCGACTTATGGCATCACCGACTGGCTGGTTGAAGATCTGGTTGATAACGGTGCCGCCGTTTTCGACAGCATGGTGGCGACCAGCAATCTTTCTCACGATGGGGAAATCCATGTGGTACCGGCGCATGGTGCCAAACATGGTGAATACATCGCCAAGCTGGGGCGTGTCTGGATGCCGAAGGTACAGGCAGACGGATCGCGTGAAATCTGGTCTGCCCGCCTCAAGCGCTTGCTGCTTGATCTGGAAGAACGCATCCAGCCAGATGTAGTGCTGATTGACTCGCGGTCTGGCATCGATGAGATTGCTTCTGCTTGCATCACTGATCTAGGGGCGAATCTGATTCTGCTGTTTGCCTTGGAAGGCGAGCAGACCTGGAACGGCTACCGGATGCTGTTCGAGCAATGGCAGCGTGCCCATGTCGCAGAAGAAATCCGCGAGCGACTGAGGGTTGTTGGTGCCATTGTGCCCGAACTGGATCGCATCACCTATCTGGAAGGTTTGCGCGAGAGTGCTTACGGTATTTTTGTCGACTCACTTTATGATGAGATTCAGCCGGTCACGCTAGGGACGGTTGGAATGCTTGACGGCACATGGAAGGTCGGCGAGGTAGTTGAGGGTTGGAGCTTCGACGAAGCTGACGAAGGTGCACCTCATTATCCGTGGGCGGTGAACTGGCACCGTAGTTTTGCAGGTTTGCGATCCTTACAGGGGCGGCTTGCAGGCATCGATGCGCAGGAGATACGGGGGATTTTTGGCCCATTGATCAACGGCATTTCCGATGCCAGTGACTGGAGGAATATATCATGACGCAAGCGCAGCAATTGCGTGACGCCATTTTGGCTGCGCCGATGGAGACCAGTAACTTCGGAGAGGCTCCGCAGGCTGGAACACTGTATCTGCCGCCTTCGCATCTCAAGGCATTGAAGTTGGATGCCCACATTGTTGTCGGTGGTCGTGGCGTAGGAAAATCGTTCTGGACGGCAGCTCTGCAATCTCAGCCGCTTCGCGATCAACTAGGGGCAGCGGTGGCTGAACTAAAGGATGTTGAGGTTTTCGTCGGTTTTAGCCAAGCGCCAGATATAGATAATTATCCCGATGCTGACACTTTTGCTGCGTTTCTTGCCAAGGGTGGCGAACCTTATGATTTATGGCGCGCGGTGATTCTACGATGGGTCGCGCAAAAGGCAGGCAAGAAGATTCCGCATGGCAGTTGGCTGGCGACAGTCGATTGGTTGAAGCAACAACCGGAAGAAGCAGCGCGGCTGATGCAACAATCGCGAGGCTGGAAGGGATTGATTCTGTTCGATGCGTTGGATCGTACCAGCACCGACTGGCAACGTATGGATGACATCGTACGGGGACTATTGCGTGCAACCCTTTGGTTGAAACCATTTCCTGGCTTGTACGCCAAGGTGTTCCTGCGCGAAGATCAGGCGGAACGCACGGTATTCAATTTTCCCGACGCCTCAAAGGTAACCGCGACCAAGGCTGAGCTTGTATGGGCAAGGCATGATCTGCACGGCTTGCTATGGCAGCGCCTCATCAATGCGCCGAATATTCATGGCGAAAGGATGCGCGATATCTGCAAAAACATCGAATCAGAGGGCGTATGGCATGTCGCTACCGAGATGAAGTCGGAATCCGATATGCAGAAAAAGGCATTTGAGACGCTGGCTGGCCCATGGATGGGACGCGATAAACGTCGCGGAGTACCTTATACATGGTCAGTCGGGCATTTGGCCGATGGACGCGGTCAGACATCTCCACGTTCCTTTCTCGCGGCAATTCGGCGAGCGGCGGAAGATTCGAACGCACACTACCCGCAGCATGACTATGCTTTGCATTTTGAGAGCATCAAGCGTGGCATTCAAAAAGCTTCGGAGATCCGCGTGCAGGAAATGGCTGAAGACTATCCATGGGTGCCAGATATCCTTACAACGTTGAGCGGCATGAACGTGCCCATTGATTTCGATACCGTCGAGGCGAAGTGGAAAGAGAGGTTTCCTGGTGGCGCACAAACCATCACCACGCCTCGTTTACCTGCGCAACACGTTGATCGTGGCTGGGACGGTGTGCGCGAAGACTTGCAACACCTTGGCTTGCTGGAGACCAGGAAAGACGGCCGTATCGACATGCCAGATCTATACCGAGTCGGTTTCGGATTGGGCCGCAAGGGCGGCGTGAAGCCGAAGAAATGAAACGCTTGGGCATCCGTCGCCTCTCTTCGCGGATCCATCGACTGGAAACCAGCTTCCTGATGCAGCATCTGGCCGGGGCCAGAAGCCACACGCAAGGCAGGCAAGATTACTCTGGCGGATGGTCGTAGGCTGGGCTTCATCGGCTCGATAAACGAGATATGTAGCGGCCGACAATGGCCAACTTTACTGATCCATCTCTGGTCATTAACAAGAAACCCGGCGTGGAGATCATCCACCGAGACAAGTACAAGCCACAGACCACCCGAGTTCGACAGATAACGCCGTAACCATATGATTATGCTGGAGACGCATAT